>NZ_JBHTJA010000003.1:0-184741 GCF_042675525.1 Actinomadura sediminis | reverse complement strand
CGCGTTCGGGATGCCCGCCGCCGCCCGGACGCCCGAGGCGCCCGGCCGTCGCGCGACGCCCGACACCCCCGTGGCGTCCGGCGCGCCCAGGCCGTCCCGGACGGGCGGGACGGGCCCGGCCGGGACGCGGCGGGGCGTGCCCGCCCGTGGCCGCCCGAACGCGCCCTCGAAGCGCCGTACGGCCGCTTTGCCGGGATTTGACGCGGGCGATGGTGCGGATAACCTCACGGACGGGGCAGTGCCGGGGCAGCGTCGCGCGGTACTGGCGTACAGCTCGATCGCCGCCGTGATCCTCGTGGGCGCCATCGTGTTCGGCACGTTCTGGGTCGGCCGCGGCGCCGGCTCCGCCGGGGACGGACGCTCCCCGTCCGAGACGTCCACGTTCGTCCCGGCAGGTGAGGACGAGATCGAACCGTCCGCCGCCCCGAGCCCGACGACGCCCCAGCCGACGATCGAGAACCGCAGCCCCGTGCCCACTGTCACGAATCGACACGAGCCGCATAGGATCCGTCCGACGACGCCCGTGCCGTCCCGGTCGACCCCGGCGACGGGAGGCGCGTCACCGACCCGCAAGCCGACCACAACGACGCCCGGTGCGACTCCCACCGACACCGAGCCGACACCGTCGCCGACGGACGTCACCACGAGTCCGTCAACTCCGACCCCAGATCCCTCCGTCACCGAGACCGGCGGGCTAGGTTCGGGGAACTGAAGGTGTAGACGTACGAGGGAAAGTGCACATATGAGTCAACCTCGGCTGCTCGGCGGCCGCTACGAGCTCGACGCGGTGATCGGGCGTGGCGGTATGGCCGAGGTCTACCGTGCCCGGGACCTGCGTCTCGACCGCACCGTCGCCGTGAAGACCCTCCGCTCCGACCTGGCGCGCGACCCCACGTTCCAGGCCCGGTTCCGGCGCGAGGCGCAGTCCGCCGCGTCCCTGAACCACCCCTCGGTCATCGCCGTGTACGACACCGGCGAGGACGTCATCGGCGACACCCCGATCCCGTACATCGTCATGGAGTACGTGGACGGGAGCACCCTGCGCGACCTCCTGCGGGAGAACACCGCGCTGGTGCCGGAGAAGGCCCTCGAGGTCACCGACGGGATCCTGCGCGCGCTGGACTACAGCCACCGCGGCGGGATCGTGCACCGCGACATCAAACCGGCCAACGTGATGCTCACCCGCAATCACGAGGTCAAGGTCATGGACTTCGGCATCGCCCGCGCGATGGCCGACTCCGCGGCCACCATGACGCAGACCGCCCAGGTGATCGGCACCGCCCAGTACCTGTCGCCCGAGCAGGCCCGCGGCGAGCGCGTCGACACCCGCAGCGACATCTACTCCACCGGCTGCGTGCTGTACGAGCTGCTGACCGGACGGCCGCCGTTCACCGGCGACTCCCCGGTCGCGATCGCGTACCAGCACGTGCGGGAGGAGCCCGTCCCGCCGTCCCAGATCGACCCGCAGATCCCGCAGTGGGCCGACGCGGTCGTCCTGAAGGCGATGGCGAAGGAGGCGGACAACCGGTACCAGAACGCGACGGAGTTCCGGCAGGAGATCCAGCGCGTCCTGCAGGGCCAGCCCGTCGCGTCCACGGCGGCGTCCACCATGATGCTGGGGGCGCAGCCGCCGCAGGGCACCCAGGTGATGGGCGCGTACCCGGCCGGCCCGCCGCACACGCAGATGCAGCGGCCGATGGACGACGGGTACGGCGACCCGTACCTCCCGCCCGTCCACTACGACGACGACCGGCCCGAGCGGGGCGGCGCGGGCAAGAAGGTCGCCCTGTGGACGGCCCTCGCCGTCGTGTTCATCGGCGGCGCGGCCCTCATCGGCTGGTTCATGAGCGGTGGCGGCGGCGAGGAGGACCCGGTGCAGGTCGCGGTGCCGCAGAGCATCGTCGGCATGTCCGCCGACGACGCCGAGGCCGCGCTCACCAAGGCGAACCTGAAGGTCGGCGAGACGACCAAGGAGTACAGCGACGAGGTCGACAAGGGGGCCGTCATGTCGACGGACCCGAAGCCGGGCACGCAGGTCGCCGAGGGCACCGAGGTCAACCTCGTCATCTCCGACGGCAAGAGGCCGCCGAAGAAGGTGACGATCCCCGACCTGGCCGGCCAGCCGGCGTCGGCGGCGGAGAGCGCGCTGAAGGACCTCGGGCTCGACCCCGAACGCAAGGTCGCCACCAGCAACGACGTCCCGCGCGGCAACGTCATCCGCACCGACCCGGCCGCCGGTTCGCAGGCGCCGGTGAAATCCGACGTCACGGTGTACGTGTCGACCGGCCCGAGCACGATCGAGGTGCCGGACCTGTTCAACAGCAGCAAGCGCGCCGCCGAGGCCAAGCTGGAGGAGCTCGGGCTGAAGGTCGAGGTGCAGGAGGGCGTGGCGCCGCCGGACAAGCAGGTCTCGATCGGCTTCGTCTACCAGCAGTCGCCCGGCGCGAACGCGATCGTCGCCCCCGGCGACACGGTCACGATCTTCATCGCGAAGGAGCCGGACCCGACGCCGTCGCAGTCGCAGCCGACCGGCCCGAGCCTGCCCGACTGGCCCCCGAACGGCAACTGACGCACCGCGATCGGACGCGGCCGCGGGGTTCGTCCCCGCGGCCGCGTCCGCGTTCCGGTCACCCTTCCGTGAGCTTGCCGATGTCGGGCGCGTAGACGGTCATCCAGTGCGGCCGCAGCCGGTAGTAGACGATCTCCTCGTCCCAGTCGGAGGCGTCGTCGCCGTACAGCTCCTTGAGGTAGGCGAGCAGGTACGGCCAGTCCGCCGCGGGCTCCCCGCCCCGCGGGTTGAGGACCTCCACGGTGCCGTGCGTGAACACGCCCAGGTCCTCACCGCGCATGTGCGCGGCGCTGGCGGCCGGACGCGCGTCGAGGTGGCGGGCCTTCGCGGCGTCCCGCGCCGTCCCGAAGTGCCACCGGCCGTGCAGGAAGTGCCCGTCCACGGCGCTGATCCGCGGCTCCCCCTTCGCCGTCACGGTGGACAACGCGAGGGTGCACATCCCCGTGAGCACTCGCGTGAGCTCCACGGCGTCGATCGTCCGTTCGGCGACGATCGAGCGGAGGTGCGAGGTGGAGCGGGCGAGCGAGGAGTCGAGCAGCCTCTGCAACGCGTCGAGTTCTTCTGGCGTTTCGCGCATGACCCCATGCTTCCCCGTAAACCTGCCACCTTGTGTCAAGCTTTCCGCGCTACAGGGGCGACGATCGCGGCGATCGCATCGGCGCCGCCGTCGGCGTCCGCCCCTGATCAGCGCCGGACGACCGGCACGCTGATGCACGCCGCGGCCAGCAGGACGCCCGCCGCGACGGCCAGGGCCGTCGTGTAGCCGTGCACCACCGCCGCGTCCGGCGGGGCGGCCCGGTGCGCCGCCAGGTACGCCGCCCCGGCGCTCGCCGCCAGCGCGTTCAGCAGCGCCGTCCCCAGCGCGGCCCCCAACTGCTGGGACGCGTTGTACGCGGCCGACGCCGCGCCGACGTCGTGCCCGCGCATGCCCGCGGTCGCGAGCGCGGCGGTCGGGGTGATGACGCAGCCGAGCCCCAGCCCGGTCAGGACCATCGCGGGCACGAGGTACCGGACGAAGACGTCCGCGGTGCCCGCCGTCAGTCCTGTCAGCAGGAGCATCCCGACCGCCGCCGCCAGCAGCCCGGGCACGATCAGCACCCCCGGCGCGACCCGCCCGTGCAGCCTCCCGGCGACCAGGATCGACCCGGCCCCACCGAGCCGGGCCGATCCTCGCGGCCGCTCGGCCGTCGCCCGGGGTGTGGACGGGCCTCCTCGATTCAGCGCGACCTGTAGTAGACGACGCCGTCGAGGGCGTCATCGCCGTAGGCGGCCGAGTTGGTCAGGTGCCCGTCATAGGGGCCGACTTTGGTCACGGAACGACCACCCCTGAACACGACCTGCAGGCCATGCTCGGGCTCCCAGTCGCATTCGCACTCCAGTGACACGTGGACGTGCCGGTCGCCGTAGGTGTCGCGGGCGACGGTCGGTTCGTCCTTGAACCGGACGTGATCGAGTACGTCCTCCGGATTTCGGATCTCGACGTACCGGTCATGGTGACCGGCGGCCAGGACGTCGTTCGTGATGTCGCGGTAGTAAGCGAAGAACGACGGCCTGGCCAGGGCCAGCACCGATGCGTCGAGCGACAGGAACGTACGAATCGCCGCGTGGAAGTCCTCGGGTGCGGGGTCATCGTCATACCCGTCGATGATGAAGCGGCAGAACGCACCGTCGAGCACTGGGACCAGGCACAGGACCACTCCGACACCAGCCAAGATCGCCGTCCTCGGTGACCTCGCCCAGGCCGGGAATCCGCATGCCCTCAGAGTAGAGGAGCGGCGGCACCACAGGCGCGGGCACGAACGACCGATCGGTCACCCCCGCTGGAACCGGGCTGGGCGAACATTTCAGGAGGCGAGGAGCACGGCGAACGCACTGCGCAGGCGCCCTCGCCGGGGCGCCGCGCGCCGTGGCAGGGCTCGTGCGGGGGGCCGCGTGGGCGGACGTGCGGGCGGACGTGCGGGGGGCGCGGTGACCCGCTGCCGCGTGTGGCACGGCGCGGTCGCGCGCCGCACGCCGAGTTCGTCCATGCTCCGGACCAGCCCGGCGGGCGACGCGGCCTCCACCAACCGGTGCCGGCCCGCACGGTCGCACACGGCGGCCCACCAGCTCCCCGTGTGCCGGCCGAGCCACACCGAGGCGCCCGGGAACATCCACTCGATCTGGGCGGCCACCTCCCGGGGCGTCATCGCCCGGCCCCGCCCGTCTCGCCGCGCGCCGCCAGGTACCCGAGGACGAACGTGGTGGCGTCCACGATGCGGTCCGCCTCGGAGATCGGCTCGTTCCACGACGTGAAGAACCATCGCCGGTCGCCGTCGTCCGGGCGAGGACGGCACGTGATGACGTCCGCCGGGACAAGTGCGGCGTCGCAGCACCCGGCGGCCTGCGGGTCCGCGACCCGCAGGCCCGCCGCCGTCAGCTCGACCTCGAGCCGCCGGGCCGAGAGATGCGCCCCCAATGCGGCGAGCGGGTTGGTGGCGTACGTACCATCTGCCATAGGTCGGAACCGCCTTCCGGCCGAGGCCCCGGGCTTCCCTGGTGTTGCCTCACCAGGCCGGGGCCGCCTTCGTGTCGTGAGACACCCGAAGGCGGCACCGTAGACCGTGACGGTCCGTGTTCGTTTCCGTACGGAAACTCTTGTCAGGTGAGGTTCATCCGCCAGGCCAATCCGCGCAGGTCACGCCCGGCGGACCGGTTGTAGAGATCGGCGACGAGATCCCTGACCATCGGGTTCTTGTGGACGGTGACCGCCGACATCTTCTCGGCGCGACGGATCTGCCGGACGGCGGCCTCGTCCCGCCCGAGCATGGCCAGGGCACGGCTCTGCTCGATGGCGAGGGACGCCGCACGGGTGCGGCGGGGAAGTCCGCGGACGTCTACGTCGGCGGCGATGCGCAGCGCCGCCTCGGGTTCGCCGGCCTCGACCGCCAGCGTCGTCCGCCAGACCGCGACGTTCGCCGGGCCGAAACTCTGCCATCCCTCTCCCGGCGAGTCGGCGGGCTGCTCCCCGAGCCGCTCGGCGACGCGCGCGGCTTCGGCCGTGCGTTCGGACGCACCGGTGTCATCGCCGTCGATCTGGCGGGCGAGCGCCGCGTACAGCAGGAGCATGCCGTAGACCTCGTTGCCGGTGCGGTCCTCGCCGATGTCGGACCCGAGGACGGCCGAGGCCCGCTCGGCCTCGCGCAGCGGGCGTGACATCGTGGGGGACGGCCGTGCCGACGCTTGAGCGACCGCCGCCGCGCCGATCATCACGGAGTCGTCCAGGCGTGAAGCCGCCTGCTCCGCGCGGTCGGCCGCGATCCACGCCAGGTCGACCTGGCCGAGATGGCGCAGCATGTTCACGGCCGACATGCACACTTCCACGAGCAGGCGGAGAGCGAGCACGCGTTCTTGCTCGTCGCCCTCGGCGGCGTGCACATGGAGCTCGCCGAGCAAGCCGGGCAGGACGGTGGACAGGTGGGCGTCGTCGGCCGCGCGGCGTTTCCGGCGGGTCGGTTCCGCCTGCCACAGGTCGGCGAGCGCCCGCAGCGGGCGCGTCGGGACGTCGGGAGGGTCGTCCAGGGACGAGTCGAAAAGCGTCTCGCGAAGGGGGATGATGTCGCCGTAGTCCCGTTCGCGGGGGCGGATCGCCGGGGTCGGCTCACCGAGGAGATCGGCGGCGGAGACTTCGAGGGCCTCCGCCAGGGAACGGATGTCGGAGCGGCGTTCGAGACGGGCCTGCCCGTTCTCGATCTTGGATAGCCATCCCTTGGAACGGCCCACCAGACCGGCCGTCGCCTCGAGGGACATGCCGCGGAACTGGCGTGCGGCCCGGACGTTCTCACCGATGCGTGCGTCATCGGCCATCGAGGACTCCTCTTCGCTGATCGGATGCCCGAAGCCCACGGTACGTGGAGCGACGCCGGGTGTGATGCGGGTTCGGAGGGTGCTCGGGGGCCTTCGGCTCATCCGTCCGTACGGGGGATCGTCATACCGCCATGATGTGGTGAGGCTGCCGATCGGAGGAGAGCGTGGGCGTTTCGATCTACTACAGCGCGTACCGTGACGCGCCGCTCGGCGCGGGCGACTTCCGGGCCCTGGAGGAGGCGGCGAGGGTGCAGACCGAGGGGCTGTACGCGAGCATCGGCGCGCGCCTGCCGGAGTGGAAGGGGTGCGGCGTCGTGCCCTCGGTCACCGAGGCGCCGGGCGAGCTGGCCGAGCCCGTCCAGGTTCTCGCGGGCAGGGAGCCGCGCGAGGTCGTCTGGGGGGCGAGCAAGATCTCGCACAGCGGATGCGGGGCGGAGGTCATGGAGGCGCAGCTCGAGTTCCACATGGAGGTCGGGCTCCCGGCGTTGCGCGCGGTGCTGCCGGACGCCGAGTGGCGGGTGCACATCGACGATCACGACCTCGCGTGGGACGGCGAGCGGTACGTCTTCGAGTGATCGGGCGCGGAGACACGCGAAGAGGGCTTCCGCCACTCGGGGGCAATGGCGGAAGCCCTCGATATGGTCTTCGGCCCAGGACGTCCGGACGTTACGGATTTCAACCAGAATTTTCTGCGAGTCGGGAATGCCCTGGTCAGAGGGTGTCGAGCCAGTTCCGCAGGAGCGTGCGGCCGCCGGCCGACAGGATCGACTCCGGGTGGAACTGGACGCCCTCGACGGGCGCCGCGCGGTGCCGGAGGCCCATGACGACGCCGTCCGGGGTCCGTGCGGTGATCTCCAGGACGTCCGGGACGGTCGCGGCCTCGACGGCGAGCGAGTGGTACCGGGTCGCGGGGAACGGGTTCGGCAGCCCGGCGAATACGCCGCGGCCGTCGTGCCGGATCGGGCTCGTCGACCCGTGGACGATCTCGGGCGCGCGGGACACGGTGGCACCGTGCGCGAACGCGATGACCTGGTGGCCGAGGCACACACCGAGCACGGGCGCCCCCGACCGGACGATCTCGACGCAGACGCCCGTGTCCGCGGGACGTCCGGGGCCGGGGCTCAGCAGGACGCCGTCCACGGCGGCGGCGTCGGCGACCTCCACGTCCGCGCGGGACGCGACGCGGCAGTCGGCGCCGAGTTCCCGCAGGTACTGGACGATGTTGAAGACGAAGCTGTCGTGGTTGTCCACGACGAGGACGCGCGGGCTCACGGGACGCCCGGGGACGACGACGGCGACGGGGTCCCGGTGACGACGCCGTGGTCGAACTGGACCTTCGGCTCCACCCACGGGAACACGACGTTCCACAGCACCAGGCCGATCGCGAGGGCGACGGCCGCCGCGACCGCGAGCTTGGTGTGCCACGCGCCGGGCAGCCGGCGCCAGATCCACGCGTACACGGGAACCCCTCCTACTCGGCGGCCGCGGCGGACGGGACACGCGGCCTCGCGGCGGTCAGCTCACCGAAGACGATCATGCGTTCGGCGTCGGAGTACTTCGGGTGGCAGGTGGTGAGGGTGATGAGCCGTTCGGTGGGCTTCTTCCCCGGGTGGTACGGGACGGGCGCGGTGACCTCGACGGCCGTCGGCTCGACGATGTCGCGCCCGGTGACCTTGTAGACGTACTGCTTGTCGCGCGTGTCGACGAGGATCTCGTCGCCGCGTTCGAGTTCGCCGAGGTCGTTGAAGGGCGCGGAGTACGTCGTGCGGTGGCCGGACACGACGAAGTTGCCGACCTCGCCGGGCATGGCGCTGCCGGGGTAGTGGCCGGGGCCCTTGCGCAGGTCGTCGCGCTCGACGCCCTCGACGACGACGAAGCCGTAGTCGTCCCCGAACTCGGGGACGCGCAGCATGGCGATGCCGGAGCCGAGCCGGACCCGCTCGGTGGTGACCTCGGGGGCCCGCCACCGGTCGCGGAGCTGGTCGGCGAGGCGGTTCTGCTGGTCCTGCGTGTACCGGCCGGTTCCCCACAGTTCGTACGTCACGAACAGCATCAGGATCAGCCCGGCGGTGATGCACAGCTCGCCCAGTCCACGGATCAGCGTCCGCACCGCGCGTCCCCCTCCTTGAACGGCTCGATGTCGGGTCTCCCGCCGGTAGCGTGAAAGCTGGGATGATGCTTCCTGGCGCTGGAGGCCGTACGCTGCGCCCCAGCGGATACGCTAACCGACAAAACACCCATGCGCGGTCCGGCGCCCCGGCCGCCGGACGCACGAGGAGATCGACCACCGTGGCCAAGTCGAAAGTGCGCAAGAAGGCGGTCTACACCCCGCCGCAGAAGTCCAAGGCGCCCGAGGTCAGCCCGCGCTGGCTGGTGCCGACGATGATCACGCTGTGGCTGGTCGGCCTGATCTGGATCGCGGTCTTCTACGTCACGGCGAGCACCGGCACCGAGGTGCCGTTCATGACGGACCTGCACAACTGGAACCTCGGCATCGGGTTCACCGCGATCATCCTCGGCGTCATCCTGTCCACGAAGTGGAGGTAGCCCAGGGGACGCTCCCCTGGGCCGCCTCATAGCTCCTACAGCCCGTACTGCGCGGACAGGTCCGCCGTCTTGACCGCCACCAGCACGCCCAGCAGCACCAGAGTGAGGACGGGCGCCGCGACGTGGACGGCGAGGCGGCGCGCCTTCGGCGCGTAGGCGTACGCGGCCGCGAGCGCGGCGCCCACGATCAGGCCGCCGACGTGGCCCTGCCAGGAGATGCCGGGCACCGAGAACGTGATGATCAGGTTGATCACCAGCAGGAACACGATGGGGCCGGTGGGGGCGCGCATCCGGCGGCCGATCACGAAGAAGGCCCCGAACAGTCCGAAGATGGCGCCGGACGCGCCCACCGCGGCCTCGCCGGGCGACACCAGGTACAGCAGCACCGAGCCGCCGAGCCCCGACAGCATGTAGAGGGCGAGGTAGCGCCACCGTCCGAGCACCTGCTCCAGCGAGGGCCCGATCGCCCACAGCGCCCACATGTTGAACAGGATGTGGGTGATGCCGAACGACCCCTCGGTCTGGTGCAGGAACATCGAGGTGACGAGCCGGTACCACTCGCCCTCGGCGACCCCGACGAGCTGCCCGTCGAGCAGGCCGAGGCCCACCATCATGTAGTCGAAGACGACCTCGCGGGACGCGCGCTCGAACAGGTACACCAGGACGCACGCGCCGATCAGCGAGTACGTCACCACCGGAGTGGACGACGCGGCGACGCGGGCGCCCATCGCCGTCCGGGGCGCCGTCCGGTGCGCGTCCCGGTTGCCCTCGGCGACGCACTCCACGCACTGGTGGCCGACGTCGGCCTCCCGCATGCAGTCCGGGCAGATGTAGCGGTCGCACCGCGTGCAGCGCACGTACGTCTCCCGCCCCGGATGCCGGTAGCAGGTCGGCACCGAGGTGTCGGGCGCGGGACTGGGTTCTGTGCTCATCCGTACTCCGGGTGCGGTGCAGGCTCTCGGGTGCAGGCTTCTCAGGTGCCGGCTCTCAGGTGCGGGCTCTCACCTGCTCAACGATTAACGGCGCTCGATCGTCACCGTGCGGATCACGACGTCGGTCTTCGGACGGTCCATGGCGCCGGTCGGCGTCTGGACGATCTTGTCGACGACGTCGGTGCCCTCGATGACCTTGCCGAAGATCGTGTGCCGGCCGGTGAGGTGCCGGGTGTTCTGCACGTTGGTGGTGATGAAGAACTGCGACCCGTTCGTGCCGGGCCCGGCGTTCGCCATGGCCAGCAGGTACGGCCGGTCGAACTTCAGGTCCGGGTGGAACTCGTCGCCGAACTCGTAGCCGGGGCCGCCGGTGCCGTTCCCGAGCGGGTCGCCGCCCTGGATCATGAACCCGTCGATGACGCGGTGGAAGATCGTCCCGTCGTAGAGGGGCTTCTCGGTCTTCTGCCGGGTGTTCGGGTCCGTCCAGACCTTGTTGCCCTCGGCGAGGTCGACGAAGTTGGCGACGGTCTCGGGCGCCTTGTCCGGGTAGAGCTGGATGACGATCTTGCCGAGCGTCGTGTCGAGGTTCGCGAAGATCTCGTTGGCCACGCGGGCCTCCTCATGGTCGTCCGGACGCCGGGTCCGGGTGTCGTTCGTGCAGTTCGTGCAGTTCGGCCGGTCCCTGCCGCAGAAACCGTGCGGTCTCCGACATGACGGACACCGTCACCCTACGGGGTCGGACGGTCACTCGCACGGTGTTTACCCTCCGATGCACGGGAAGGTTGCAGACAGGACCTCGCAAACAGGGAGGTTAGCGTGTCCCTAAAGATGAGTATCCGTCGCAGGCCGCAGGACGGCGTGTACACGGGGTACGAACGCGCCCGGCAGGCGGCCCCGTGCAGGGTGCGACCATGTGCCGGCGGCAGGCCACCATGGCGGCCGACCGGTTCATGCCGGCCGCGAACGAGCGCGTGATGACCGCGCGCGGCTGGAGCGCGCCCCGGCTGCGGCGGGCGGCCCGTTATGTGGAGACGGGCCTAGCACCGCGAGTGAGCACGTTCATGAACGACATGGCTCACCGGGTGGAACCGCCGCGGCGCAACCGGCCGTCGACCGTGATGGTGATGGCCATGACGGGCGCGGCCCTCGCGGCCGGCGCGGCGGGCGTGGTGATGACCCGGCGCAGCGCCGACCGGGAGATGGCGGGCCGTTCGGACGACGGGGAGGCCACCTCGGCCGACTCCATGACGGTCAGCGGTGCCGATGTGGACGGCCAGGTGCATTCACCGCACTAGCCGGCTTTTCGGTGTTTGTGCATGCGTAAGGCTCAGTGGAAGAGGGCCCGGTCCGCACGGACCGGGCCCTTTCCCGTCCGGCCCCGCCCGCCGCGTCCCGCCCGTCCCGTCCGCCGCTACCACCCGGTACGGTGAACCGCATGTCGGCAGAATCCCGCTCGGTGCCGCGGCGCCTGGGCGTCCTCGCCAAGGACCGGGCCCGCCGGGGCCTGCACAGCGCCGTGCACCGGACCTGGGAGTGGATCCAGCGGCACGGCGAGATCACCCCGCACACCCACGGCGCCCGCCGGTTCGCCTACCTCGGCGAGGGCGCCTGCATCGGCTTCCCCGTCGGCGCGATCTACGGCGAACCGTGGATCTCGATCGGCGACCACACCCTCGTCGGGACGCACGTGACGATCTCCGCCGGGTTCGTCCCGGGTCTCGACCTCGGCCCGGACGTCGTCGTGACGATCGGGTCGAGCTGCTCGCTGGGCCGCGGCACGCACATCGTCGGGCACCAGTCGATCGAGATCGGCAACGACGTGTTCACCGGCCCCAACGTCTACATCACCGACCAGAACCACACCTACGGCGACCTCGACGTGCCGATCGGGCGGCAGTGGCCGGAGAACAACCCGGTGGTGATCGGCGACGGCTGCTGGATCGGCACCGGCGCGATCATCCTGCCCGGCACCCGGCTCGGCCGGAACGTCGCCGTCGCGGGCGGCGCGGTCGTCCGCGGCGAGTTCCCCGACCACTCGGTCATCGGCGGCGTCCCCGCGAAGGTGCTGCGCAGCCACGACCCCGAGCAGGGCTGGCAGCCGCCGCTGCGCACGAACCCGCTGATGTCGCTGGACGAACTCGCGGCGCTCTCCGTCGACGGCCTGGAGGGCCTGCAGCTCCTCCAGGACCGCCTGCGCGCCGAGAACGGGACGAACGGGGTGCACGGCGCGGGCGCCGCACGGCCCCAGGAGGCCGGCGCGGACGACGTCCGCGAGGAGACCGGCTGACCGTCAGGCCAGCAGCATCCCGAGCAGCACCATGGCGACGACCAGGGCGAACGCCCCGACGAAGATCCCCACGAGGACGGACCTGCCGGGCCGCTCCACCGGCTCGTAAGCGAGCGCGCCGCCGCTGTAGATCGTGTGCGGCGGCGCGTAGTGCAGCAGGACGGTGCCCCCCGCGCGCGTGTCGACCGTCGTCTCCGCCTTGCCCACCTTGATCCCGAAGTACGAGCACCACACCCGCACCGGCCAGACCCCCGGCGGCAGCGGCAGCGGGTTGTCCCCGGGCGCCAGCCGCAGCACCTGCTCCCCCGCGTGGACGAGGACGGGCAGGCCGCCGCGCTGACCGGCCATCCGGAACGGCCGCAGGCGGATCACGACGGAGCCCGCCCCGCTCTGCGCCGCGGCGGAATGGGGGGACCCGGAACGGGGGGACATCGCCCATCCTCCTTAGATCGGGTGCAGCGTCTTCGACGCGGCGCCCGCCCCGCGCGTTCCCGGACGGGAACGACCCCGCCCCAGGAACCCGGGGCGGGGTCGTTTCACCTGATGCTCGGTTCAGTTGTAGCGGGCCGCGCTCCGGTCGCCGCCGCCGCTGCGCTTGCCCCCGAAGGAGCCGCCGCGGCGCGCGCCGCCGTGCGCGGAACCGCCGGTGCTGCGCGGGCCGCCGCCCCGGCGCTCACCGCCGGACGACCGGCCGCGCCCGCCGCCGTAGCCGCGACGGCCGCCCGGACGGCCCCGGCCGCCGCCGTTCTCGCGGCGCGGACGCTCCGGGATGAGCGGCTCGGCGATCGGGATGCCGGACGGGATCCGCGCACCCGTCAGCTTGACCAGTTCGGCGTCGCCGCTGGACACCCGGACGCGCGGCGCGTGGATCCCGGCGCGGCGGGTCATCGCGGACGTCGAGCGCACCTGGTGCGGCAGGACGAGCGTGACGACGGTGCCGCGCTCGCCCGCGCGGGCCGTCCGCCCGGCGCGGTGCATGTAGTCCTTGTGGTCGGCGGGCGGGTCGACGTGCATGACGAGGCTCACGTCGTCGACGTGGATGCCGCGCGCGGCGACGTCCGTCGCGACGAGGACGCTGATGTTGCCCTCGCGGAACTCGGCGAGCGTGCGGGTGCGCAGGCCCTGGCTCTTGCCGCCGTGCAGGCCCGCCGCCCGCACGCCGACGTCGGTGAGCTGCTTGGCGAGCCGGTCGACGCCGTGCTTGGTGCGGGCGAACAGGATCGTCCGGCCCTCCCGGTTGGCGATCTCCGCGGTGATCGCGCCCTTGTCCTTCGGGGCGACGAGCAGCAGGTGGTGGTCCATCGTGTCGACGGACTCGTCGACGGGGCCGATGGCGTGGGTGACCGGGTCCTGCAGGTAGCGCCGGACGAGGACGTCGACGTCCTTGTCGAGGGTCGCGGAGAACAGCAGCCGCTGCCCGCCGCGCCGGGCCTGGTCGAGGATCTCGGTGACGTCGGGCAGGAAGCCCATGTCGGCCATGTGGTCGGCCTCGTCGAGCACCGCGATCTCGACGTCGGACAGGTCGCAGGCGCCCTGCTGCATCAGGTCCTTGAGCCGGCCGGGCGTGGCGACGAGCACCTCGACGCCGCGGCGGAGCGCGTCGATCTGCTTGAACATCGAGGTCTGGCCGATGACGGTCTTGAACTTCAGGCCGAGGGACCGGCCGAGCGGCTCCAGGTTGTGCTGGACCTGCTGGGCGAGTTCGCGGGTCGGCACGAGGATCAGCGCGAGGGG
This sequence comes from Actinomadura sediminis, assembly GCF_042675525.1. Classification (NCBI taxonomy): domain Bacteria; kingdom Bacillati; phylum Actinomycetota; class Actinomycetes; order Streptosporangiales; family Thermomonosporaceae; genus Actinomadura; species Actinomadura sediminis. Next base: position 170,829 of record NZ_JBHTJA010000003.1, on the reverse strand, counting down.
GCGCTTCGGGGCGGCGCGGCGGCCGGCCAGGCGGGCGAGGAGCGGCAGGCCGAACGCGAGCGTCTTGCCGGACCCGGTCTTGCCGCGGCCGAGGACGTCCCGTCCCGCCATGACGTCGGGGATCGCGGCGGCCTGGATCGGGAACGGGGCGTCGATGCCCTGGCGGGCCAGGGCGGTCACCAGCTCGGCCGGGAGGCCGAGCTCGGCGAAGGTGGGAACCCGCTCCTCGGCCGCGGTGGCGGCGTCGGTGGTCGGGATCTGAGCAGCAGTGGCTGTGGTCACGCAATACCTTCCGAGAGGGGGGCACGTCTCGGGAGGCACCACGTATCGGATTCGTGGGCTGCAAGGACGAGCCTGGCGCTGGGGCGCCGAAAGAGTGATGAAAGAGTGATTCGGTCAGTCTAACGCCGTCTGGGGACATCCTTATGCCCCGTCTCGGCCGGAACATTCTTCCCGTCCGGATCAACACCCGCACGAGACCGCCCGAACGGGCGCCGTCAGCGGGTCGGGAGACCGCCGCGCGACCGTCCCGTCCGCCTCCACGGGAAACCCCTCGCGGACCCAGTACTCGAACCCGCCGATCATCTCTTTGACCGGGACGCCGAGCCGCGCGAACTCCAGCGCCGCCTTCGTCGCCCCGTTGCATCCCGGCCCCCAGCAGTGCACGACCGCGGTCGCCCCGGCGGGGACGAGCGCCGCCCCGTGCTCGGCGATCCGCGCGGCGGGGAGGTGGACGGCGCCCGGAATGCGGCCCTGCTCCCACCCCTCGGCGCCGCGCGTGTCGACGAGCACGATCTCGCCGCCGCCCGCGTCGAGGAGCGCGGCGACGTCCGCGACGTCCGTCTCGAAGGCCAGGCGGGCGGCGAAGTGCCGGACGGCCTCGGCGGCCGGGGCGGCGGGAACGTTCACGTGATCTCCCTCATGGGCGGTGCGAGACGTCTCGATCGTCCCGGACGGGACGGCCGCACAGAAGTGGCACGAATGCCGTTCACCGCTAATATCGCGCCATGTCCACGGTTTCCGTGCTGGCGTTCGACGGGATGGCGCCGTTCGAGCTCGCGTCGGTCGTCGAGATCTTCGGCCGCCCCCGCCCCGAACTGGACGTCCCCTGGTACGACCTGCGGGTCTGCTCGGCCGAGCGCGGCCCGATGCGCGCCCTCGGCGGGTTCACGATGATCGCCGACCACGGGCTGGAAGCGTTCGCCGCCGCCGACACGGTCATGGTCGTCGCGGTCCCGGACGTGCGCGGCGACGTTCCGGCCGAGGTCGTCACCGCGCTGCGGGAGGCGCGGGCGCGCGGCGCGCGGATCGTGTCGATCTGCTCGGGCGCGTTCGCGCTCGCCGCCGCGGGGCTGCTCGACGGCCGCGCCGCCACCACCCACTGGCGCCACGCCGACCTGCTGCGCCGCCGCTACCCGAAGGTGCGGGTGACGCCGGACGTCCTGTACGTGGACGGCGACGACGTCCTGACGGGAGCGGGCAGCGCCGCCGGGATCGACCTGTGCCTCCACCTGGTCCGCAAGGACCACGGGGCGCGGGTCGCGAACGCGGTCGCGCGGCGGCTCGTCGTGCCGCCGCACCGCGACGGCGGGCAGGCCCAGTTCGTCGAGGCCCCGGTCCGGCCCCGGGCCGCCGACGACGCGATCGGGCGCAGCATGGCGTGGGCGCTCGCGCACCTCGCCGAGCCGATCACGGTCGCCGCGATGGCCCGGGAGGCGCGGCTGTCGCGCCGCACGTTCGTCCGGCACTTCGCGAGGGAGACCGGCACCAGCCCGCTCAGGTGGGTGGTCGCGCAGCGGGTGATGGCGGCGCTGCCGCTGCTGGAGGAGGGGACCCCGCCCGTCGAGGAGGTCGGCGCGGCCGTCGGCTTCGAGAGCCCCGCGACGTTCCGGCACCACTTCTCCCGCGCCATGCGCACGTCGCCGTCCGCGTACCGGCGGGCGTTCCGCGCGGACGGCGTCCGCTCGGCGCGCGTCAGCGGCTCAGCGCCCCCGCGTTGAGCAGGAACGTGGACGTGCCGCCGGCGCGCCGCACGGTCCCGTTCATGATCGACGCCTGCCGCCGCCCGTCGCTCGCCACCTGCCAGAAATCGAGGGTGACGGTCTCCCCGGCACGGCGGCAGGTCTGCCCGGGCGGCGAGAGCTCGGCGGTGTTGCCGCTCGCCGCGAGCGTCCACCGGCACCCGTCCGAGGTCCGGGCGGCGATCGTCCGGTCGGGCCGCACCACCATGTCGACGTGGCCCCGCCGTTCCGACCGCCCGGCCACCTGCGTCCCGTCCGGGCGCACGCGCCGCTCGGTGACGATGTTGATCATCCGGGACGGGTCCGCCGGGTCGTACGTCCACCGCCCGGCGAACCGCCGCGCGGCCTTCGGCCACGGCTCCGGCCGGTCCCTGGTGCGGGCACCGTCCGCCAGCGTGAAGCCGTAGTCCTCCTCGTGGTGGCTGATCCCCTTGATGGTCTCCGTCTCGTGCCGGCCGGACACCCGCACCGACCAGCTCAGCAGGGTGTAGTCCGAATTGATCACCTTGTTGGTGCAGCGCTGGCCCGGATACGCGAGCTCCAGGGAACGGCCCCGGACCTCGAACGACCAGGTGCAGCCCCGGTCGGTCCTGCCCACGACCTTCCCCGGCCCGGCGCCCTTCGTGAAGACGATCCGGCCGATCTGGGGCACCTGGACCGGCGTGCCCGCGGGCACGCCCGGGATGAAGCTCTCGCAGTCGGGTTCCGCGGGGAGGCAGCGGATCTCCGCGATGTTGCGCATGGTGCCGCGGTCCGGCTGGTCGTAGTTCCACACCCCCAGGTACCGGTCCGCGCCCGATGCCGGCGCGGCGGCGGCCGGAACCGCCGCGCCCCAGGTCACCGCCGCTCCGAGGGCGAGCGCCGCCACGACCGGCAGCGGCCCGCGTCCGGGCTCCCGCGCTCCGCGCGTCGCGTCCGCATGATCGGTCCCTGCTGGGTCCATGCCGTTGGTCATGCACCTGAGAGACGGCGCGTGACCGCGACTGTGACACCCATCCTCGCGGTGTGATCCACTGCACACCGTCCGGCCTGGACTCGGTGTCAGGGCGGCAGGCCGAGGAAGGCGTGGAGGACGAGGTCGCCGTTCGCGGCCGGGCGAAGCTCCACGGGATCGGGGAGGCGCGCGCCGAAGCCCCCGCACCTCTCCGGGCGGGGACTCGGCTTCGGGGTTTCAGTCGGTCTTGACCTGCGTGTTCTGGCACGCGTGGAGGAGCCAGCGCCCGTCCTCGCCCTTCGTCATGACGTAGAGGGGCGCGCCCTCCGTGTCACCGTCCGGCGAGTGGTAGACCTGCCGGACCTTCACGGCGGCCACGTCGGGGCGGAGGAACTGGACGTGGACGGCCTCATAGGTGACGGGGCCCTCGAAAACGGCGTTCGGCAGGACGGCGCGGGTGAACTCGGCGATCGCGTCGAAGCCGATCAGGACCTTGCCGTGCGCGGTCGTCCACAGGGCGTCGGGGTGGAACAGCTTCAGGAAACCCTCGGCGTCCTTGGCCTGCTGGGCGCGCTCGACGGTGGCCACGATCTCGTGGATGGCGTTGATGTCCGCGGTCGCGGTCTCGGTGCTCATGGGGTCCACTCTGCGACCTGGACCTTAGTTGAGGTCAACCCGCGCCGTCCGTACGTGATCAAGGTCATGCGCCGTCCGGGCGAAGGTGATCCGGATAACGACGACAGGTAGTACTACGGCCCGTAGTATGTCGTACGGGACGTAGTACTACAGCTTGTAGTAGATAGCCGGGGAGGCCCGCGCATGAGGACGTTCGGCCGGGAGCAGGGTGGCCATGGACACGGTTGACATCGCACGGTGGCAGTTCGGGATCACGACCGTCTACCACTTCCTGTTCGTCCCGCTGTCCATCGGGCTCGTCGCGCTCGTCGCGGGGATGCAGACGGCGTGGGTGCGGACGGGCAAGACCGAGTACCTGCGGGCGACGAAGTTCTGGGGCAAGCTCTTCCTGATCAACTTCGCGATGGGGATCGTGACGGGGATCGTGCAGGAGTTCCAGTTCGGCATGAACTGGTCCGCCTACTCCCGGTTCGTCGGGGACGTCTTCGGCGCGCCGCTCGCGATCGAGGGGCTGCTCGCCTTCTTCTTCGAGTCGACGTTCCTCGGCCTGTGGATCTTCGGCTGGGACCGGCTGCCGAAGAAGATCCACCTGGCCTGCATCTGGATGGTGTCGTTCGGGACGATCCTGTCCGCGTTCTTCATCCTCGCCGCGAACTCCTGGATGCAGAACCCCGTCGGCTACCGCATCGACGAGGCGTCCGGACGCGCCGAGCTCACCGACTTCTGGGCCGTCCTCACGAACCCGATGCACCTGACCGCGTTCCCGCACACGATCGCGGCGTCGTTCGTCACCGCCGGGATGTTCGTCGCCGGGGTCAGCGCCTGGCACCTGATGCGCCGCAAGAACGTCGAGGTGTTCCGGCCGTCGCTGCGGATGGCGCTCGTCGTCACCGCGGTCGCGTCGATCGCCGTCGCGATCAGCGGCGACATGCTGGGCAAGGTCGTCACCGAGCACCAGCCGATGAAGATGGCCGCCGCCGAAGGGCTGTACGAGACCCAGACCGGGGCGCCGTTCTCGCCGTTCAGCGTCCGGACGCCCGACGGGACCGAGGAGATCGTCGGATTCGAAGTGCCCGGGGTGCTGTCGTTCCTCGCCACCGGCAGCATCGACGGCGAGGTCCGGGGCATCGACGACCTCCAGGCCGCCGCCGAGGCCGAACACGGCGCGGGCGACTACACCCCGAACGTCCCGGTCACGTACTGGACGTTCCGGATGATGGTCTACATCGGGATGGCCACCGCCGGCCTGTCGCTGCTCGGCCTGTGGCTGACCCGCCGGGGCCGCCTCCCCGCCGGCCCGTGGACGTGGCGGATCGCGATGCTGTCGCTCACGCTGCCGTTCGTCGCCAGCTCCGCCGGGTGGGTGTTCACCGAGATGGGACGCCAGCCCTGGTCGGTGTACGGGCTGATGCAGACCTCGCAGAGCGTCTCGCCGGGCGTGTCCGCCGGGTCGATGCTGATCTCCGTCGGCGCGCTGACCGCGCTGTACGCCGTCCTGTTCGTCATCGAGGTGAAGCTGCTCGCCAAGTACGCGAAGGCGGGGCCGCCCACCGAGGACGAGGTGGCGCCGCCGTCCGAGGACGGCGACGGCGACCACGACGAAGAACGCGCGCTCGCGTTCGCCTACTGAAAGGGCCCGCCGTCATGGACCTGACGACCGCCTGGTTCCTGATCATCGCGTTCCTGTGGATCGGCTACTTCTTCCTGGAGGGCTTCGACTTCGGCGTCGGCATGCTGCTGCCGGTGCTGGGCCGCGACGACGTCCGCCGCCGCGTCGTGATCAACACGATCGGCCCGGTGTGGGACGGCAACGAGGTGTGGTTCATCGTCGCGGGCGCGTCGATGTTCGCCGCGTTCCCCGAGTGGTACGCCACCCTGTTCAGCGGCTTCTACCTGCCGCTCCTGCTCATCCTGCTCGCGCTGATCGTGCGCGGCGTCGCGTTCGAGTACCGCGGCAAGCGGGAGGACGCCCGGTGGCGCGCCCGCTGGGACCGCGCGATCTTCTGGGGCAGCGTCATCCCCGCGTTCCTGTGGGGCGTCGCGTTCGCGAACATCGTCCGGGGCGTCCCGCTGGACGCCGACCACGAGTACGCCGGGACGCTCCTCGACCTCCTCAACCCGTACGCGCTGCTCGGCGGGCTGACGACGCTCACCCTGTTCGTGCTGCACGGGGCGGTGTTCGTCGCGCTGAAGACGACCGGGACCGTCCGGACGCACGCCCGGCGCGTCGCGCGCGTCGCCGCCGTCGCCGCGCTCGTCGCCGCCGCCGCGTTCCTGCTGGTCACGCAGACGCAGTACGGCAAGTCGTGGACGTGGCTCGCGGTCGCGGGCGCGCTCGCCGGACTCGCCGGGGCCGCCGCCGCGAACGCGCGGGGCCGCGAGGGCTGGGCGTTCATCGGGACCGGGACGGCCGTCGTGCTCACCTTCGTGACCCTGTTCGGCTCGGTGTTCCCCGACGTCATGCCGTCCACGATCGCCGCCGCGAACAGCCTCACCACGCAGAACGCGGCGTCCAGCGGCTACACCCTCGAGATCATGACGTGGGTCGCGCTGGTGTTCACCCCGATCGTGATGATCTACCAGGGCTGGACGTACTGGGTGTTCCGCAAGCGGATCGGCACCGCGCAGATCCCGGCGAAGCCCGCGAAGCGGAAGAGCCCGGTCGGATGAAGCCGCTCGACCCGCGCCTGCTGCGCCACGCCCGCACCACCCGCGTGTTCCTCGTCGCGTCGGCCGTCCTCGGCACCGCGACCGCCGGGCTGGTCATCGCGCAGGCGACGCTGCTCGCCGACATGATCGCCCGCACGTTCCTCGGGTCCGCGGACCTGCGCGACCTGCGCACCCCGATGCTGCTGCTCCTCGCGGTCGTCGCGGGCCGCGCCGCCGTCGCGTGGCTCCAGGAGGTCGCGGCGCACCGGTCGTCCGCCGCCGTGAAGTCGCAGCTCCGGAGCCGTCTGCTGGAGCACGCGACCCGGCTCGGGCCCCGCTGGCTGTCGGGCGAGCGCAGCGGCGAGCTGGCGACGCTCGCGACGCGCGGCGTCGACGCCCTCGACGGGTACTTCGCCCGCTACCTGCCGCAGCTGATCCTCGCCGTGACGGTGCCGCTGGCCGTGGGCGCGCGCATCCTGCTCGGCGACTGGGTCTCCGCGGTGATCATCGCGTTGACCGTCCCGCTGATCCCGGTCTTCGCGATCCTGGTGGGCCTCGCGACGCAGTGGAAGATGAACCGGCAGTGGCGCACCCTCTCGCTGCTGTCCGCGCACTTCCTGGACGTCGTCGCGGGGCTGCCGACGCTGAAGGTGTTCGGCCGTGCGAAGGCGCAGGCCGAGGGCATCCGCGAGGTCACCGGCCGGTACCGCAGGGCCACGATGTCGACGCTGCGGATCGCGTTCGTGTCGGCGATGGTCCTCGAACTCCTCTCGACGCTGTCCGTCGCGCTCGTGGCCGTGTCGATCGGCCTGCGGCTCGTCGAGGGCGGAATGGCGTTCGAGACCGCGCTGCTGATCCTGATCCTCGCGCCCGAGGCGTACTTCCCGCTCCGCCAGGTCGGCGCCCAGTACCACGCGAGCGTCGAGGGCCTCACCGCCGCCGGACGCATCTTCGAGGTCCTCGAGACCCCGCTCCCGGAGACCGGCGCGGACACCCGCGTCCCGGACGTCCGCCGCGCCACCATCCGGCTCGACGGCGTCACCGTCGCCTACCCGGGACGCGAGGCGCCCGCCCTCGACGCCTTCACGCTCACGGTCCACCCGGGGGAGACGGTCGCGCTCGCGGGCCCGAGCGGTTCCGGGAAGTCGACGCTGCTGAACGTCCTCCTCGGCTTCGCGCGGCCCGACGCGGGACGCGTCCTCGTCGACTGGGCCGACCTCGCCGACCTCGACCCGGACGCGTGGCGGCGGCACCTCGCGTGGGTGCCGCAGCGCCCGCACCTGTTCGCCGGGACGATCGCCGCGAACATCCGGCTCGGCGACCCGGACGCCTCCGACGCGGCCGTGCGGGACGCCGCCCGCGCCGCGAACGTCCTCGAGTTCGCCGACGACCTCCCCCGCGGCCTCGACACCCCGATCGGCGAACGCGGCGCGGGCCTGTCGGCGGGACAGCGGCAGCGCGTCGCGCTCGCCCGCGCCTTCCTGCGCGACGCCCCCCTGCTCCTCCTGGACGAACCGACCTCGGGCCTCGACGCGGAGAGCGAGGCCGCCGTCATCGAGGCCGTCCGCCGCCTCACCGCCGACCGCACGGTCGTCCTCGTCGCCCACCGCCCGGCCCTCGCGGCCCTCGCCGACCGGGTCGTGCACGTTGAACCGGCGGAGGTGGCGGCGTGAACGCCCGAGAACGCAAGCCCCCGACCCCGGCGAGCCGCCGCCCCGCCCGGGGCCATCGCATCACCGCCCTGGCCGGTGCTCGGCCAGGTCTCCTCGAAGACGTGCAGGGGGCGGCATGAGGACGGAAGCGACCGCTCGGCAGACGAGCACTCCCCACCCACCTTGGGGGGCCGGCCCCGAACCGATCGCCGAGCCCGCGGACGAAGCGGAAGCCGGACCTGTGGAAAAGTCGTCGGGTCGGCCGATCCTCCGGCTCATCAGGCTCACGCGGCCCGTCCGGGGGCGGTTGCTGGTCTCCCTGGTGTTCGGGGTGCTCGCCCTCGGCAGCGGGGTCGCGCTGATGGGGACGTCGGCGTGGCTGATCTCGCGGGCGGCGCAGCACCCGCCCGTCCTGATGCTGATGGTCGCGATCGTGGCGGTGCGGGCGTTCGGGATCGGGCGCGGCGTGTTCCGGTACGTGGAGCGGCTCGCCGGGCACGACGCCACGTTCCGGATCCTCGCGGACCTGCGGGCCCGCGTGTACGAGCGGCTGGAGCGGCTCGCGCCGGCGGGGCTGCCCGCGTTCCGGGGCGGCGACCTGCTCGCGCGGCTCGTCGACGACGTCGACGCCGTCCAGGACCTCTACCTGCGGACGCTGCTGCCGTGCGCGGTCGCGGCGGTCGTCGGCGGCGCCTCGGTCGGGGTGGCGTGGGCGATCCTGCCCGCCGCCGGGGCGGTGCTGCTGGCGGCGCTGCTGGCGGCCGGGGTCGCGGCGCCGTGGGTGTCGGCGGCGGTCGCGCGGCGGGCCGAGCGGCGGACGGCCGACCTGCGGGGCGAGCTGGCCACGCACGTCGTCGACACGCTGCACGGGGCGCCCGAGCTGATCGCGTACGGCGCGGCGCCCGCGCGGCTCGCGGAGGCCGCGCGGATCGACCGGGAGTTCACCCGCGCGACGGCCCGGTCCGCGGGCACGGCCGGGCTGGGCGCGGCGCTGTCGGCGCTCGGGGGCGGGCTCGCCGTGTGGGGCGGGCTCGCGACCGGGGTCCCGGCGGTGCGGGACGGGTCACTCGACGGGGTGCTGCTCGCGGTGGTGGTGCTGCTGCCGCTCGCGGCGTTCGAGGTCGTCAACGGGCTGCCGCTCGCGGCGCAGTACCTGGAGCGGGTGCGGGCGTCGGCGGCGCGGGTGTTCGCCGTCCTGGACGGGCCCGAGCCCGTGCGGGACCCGGACGACCCGGCCCGGCTCCCGGAGGCGCCCCACACGGTCCAGATCACGGACCTGCGCGCGCGCTGGACGCCCGACGGGCCGTGGGCGCTCGACGGGGTGTCGCTCGACCTCCCGCCCGGCCGCCGCGTCGCGGTGGTGGGCCCCAGCGGTTCGGGCAAGACGACGCTGGCGTCCGTGCTCCTGCGCTTCCTCGAACCGGCGGACGGACGCGTGACGCTGAACGGCACGGACGTCCGCGACCTCGCCGGGGACGACCTGCGCACCGTCGTCGGGCTGTGCGCGCAGGACGCGCACCTGTTCGACTCGACGATCGGGGAGAACGTGCGGCTGGCGCGGCGCTCGGCGACCAACGCGGAGATCCGGGACGCGCTCCGCCGCGCGCGCCTCCTCGACTGGGTGGACGCGCTGCCGTCCGGTCTCGACACGCGGGTCGGGGAGCACGGCGCGCAGGTGTCGGGCGGCCAGCGGCAGCGGATCGCGCTCGCCCGCGCGCTGCTGGCCGACTTCCCGATCCTGCTCCTGGACGAGCCCGCGGAGCACCTCGACACCGGGACGGCCGACGCCCTCACCGCCGACCTCCTGGAGGCCACGGCCGGACGGACGACGCTGCTCGTCACGCACCGGCTCGCGGGTCTGGACGCCGTGGACGAGATCGTCGTGCTCGACCGGGGCCGGATCGCCGACCGCGGCACGCACGCCGAGCTGGCGGCCCGCCCGGGGCTCTACCGGACGATGTGGGACCGCGAAAGCACCGCCCCGGCGATCAGCGTGCCCTGACGGGGGCCGGCGCGAGGCGGTCGATCTCCCGGGCGGGCGCCTCGACCATGGCGTCGAACGCGGGCACGCCGTAGCGGCGGCGCAGCGGGCCGTAGACGTCCTTGCGCGCCGCCTCCCGCAGCATCTCGCTCAGCGTCTCGTGCGGGACGGCCCGGCCGTGCGACAGTTCCTCGTGCGAGTGGCGGGCGAGGCGCAGCAGCTCCGGGTGCGGGGCCGATTCCGACAGGATCATGCGGGTGGCGTCAGCGGGCTCCATGCGGCCGAGTGCAATCCCGCCGCCGGTGACCGTCCCCCGCGCCGTCAGGCATGGTTTCCGCGGATGTCCATGGTCACCTGGCCGATGCTGCGGCCCTGTTCGTCGACCAGGCGGCCCATCCGCTTCACCCATTTCAGCGTCACCGACTGCTCGACGATGCCGATCTCCGGGAAGCGCGCGGCGATCCGCGTCTGGAACGCGGCGAGGTCCTCCAGGCCGTGGCCCCAGATGTTCGCCATCAGGTTCGCGCGGCCGAAGACCGAGCAGACGAGCCGCACCTCGCGCATCCCGGAGAGCACGGTGGCGACGTCGTCGCGCCGCGCCGGGGGGACGTCCAGCCACAGCATCCCGGTCACGTTCCAGCCGGTCAGCCGGTGGGCGACCTCGCAGCGGAGCACGGCCCGCGCGCTGGAGATCATCCCGGTGAGGGCGCGGCGCACCCGGGCCTCGGACATGCCGAGCCCGGCGGCCAGGGACGCGACGGAGCGGCGGCCGTCCGCGCCGAGCGCGACCATGACGTTCACCTCGTCGTCGCGGAGCTTGCCCGGCTCGTGGTCGGGGCCGTCGCCGCGGCCGCCGCGGTGCCCCATCAGGTCGCGGCGCTGGTCCTGGCTGAGGGAGTCCAGCCGCCACCGGCTGCCCTCGGTGTACAGGCGGTGGCACAGGTGGGTGCGGGTGAACGTCACCCCGTCGATCTTGCCGATCCGCTCGAGGACGTACGTGCCGATGTGCGCGACGCTCAGCCCGCTGACGGTGAGCAGCAGGTCGCGGTTGCCGGTGGTCTGCTCGACGCTGATCGACAGCGGGTCCCGCGCGATCCGGGCGGCGATGCGCTCGTGCTCCCCGGGCACGCAGCCGACCTCGACCAGCGCGAACGCCGCGTACGGGACCTGGGACGGGCCCGCGTAGCAGGTCACCCACGCCTCCCCGGCGGCGCTGAGCCGGGCCCAGCGGCGGGAGAGGGTGGCGGCGTCGACGCCGAGGGGACGGGCGAGGCGCGACCACGGCGCGCGGGGATCGTGCTGGAGCGCGTTCACCAGCGCCAGGTCGAGCTCATCCATCCCGCGGATCCGTGCACGTCAGGGGGGTTTCACGCGACATTCCTGCAATCTAGCCGATTGTTCGCGGCAGGTTTGATCCTTGGACACCAGCGCTCCCAGCCGGCCCCCGGCTCCGTTCGTCCAGGGAGAAGTCCATGTCTCGTTCCCGCCCCGCACTCGCGTCCGCCGCCCTCGCGGTGTCGGCCGTCCTCGCCGCCGGCTGCACGACCTCCGGGGGCACGTCCGAGGGCGCCGCCGACGACGCGTTCCGCTTCGCGGTGACGTCGGACGCCCACACGTTCGACCCCGCGAAGGGCAACGCGGCCACCGACTACACGTTCGCGCGGATGCGGTTCGCGAACCTCGTCTACCGCGATTCCGACAACTCGGTCGTCCCGGGCCTCGCGGAGAAGTGGGAGGCCACCCCGGAGTCGGCGACGTTCACGCTGCGCGACGGGCTGACCTGCTCGGACGGCGCCCCGCTGACGGCCTCGACGGTCGCGGCGTCGCTGCGCCGGTTCGCCGACCCGAAGACGGGCGCGTCGCAGGCGCCGCTGGTGTTCGGGCCCGGCGCGAAGGTCGACGTGACGGCCGACGACGCCGCCCGAACCGTCACGATCAAGCTGGACGGGCCGTGGTCGGACCTCGTGCCCGCGCTGTCGCTGACCGGCGCCGGGATCGTGTGCGAGCCCGGCCTGAAGGACCCGAAGGGCCTCGACCAGGGCACCGTGAAGGGCGCGGGCTCCGGCCCGTACGAGCTGACCGACCTGCAGCGCGGCCGCTCCTACACGTTCGAGCTGCGCGACGACTTCGAGGCGTTCGCCGAGTACAAGGTCGCGGAGAAGCCCGAGGGCGAGCGGGCCGAGACGGTGAAGCTGACGATCGTCTCCAACGAGAGCACCGCCGCGAACCAGCTCAGCACCGGCGCGCTCGACTACGCGGCGTTCACCGGCCCGGACGTCGCCCGCTTCGCGGGCGGCGGCTACGAGGTGCACCCGGCGCCGCTGCTCCGGATGTTCCTGGTGTTCAACCAGCGCGAGGGCCGCCCCGGGACGGACGAGAAGTTCCGCAGGGCCGTCGCGCAGGCCGTCGACCCCGCCGCGTTCAACAAGGTGTTCGGCGGCCGGGGCGAGGTCATGAAGAGCTGGAGCGACAGCACCAGCCCCTTCGCCAACACCGACGCTGCGCTGATCACGAAGACGGACCCGGCGGCCGCGAAGAAGGTGCTGGACGGCGTCAAGATCAAGCTCAACGGGACGAACGGGGTCGCGGGCGGCTCCGGCAACACCTACGTCCAGGAGGCGCTGCGCGCGGCCGGCGCGGACGTCGAGCTGCGCAACGTCGACAACGCGACGTGGGCGACGGAGGTCCTCGGCGGCAAGGGCGACTGGGACGTCACCGTGATGGCCCACCTGAACTTCTCCGGGACGCTCACGTCCGGCGCGCTCCTGCTGACCGGCCCGCCGCCGCCCGAGGGCCGCAACTTCGGCGCGATCGAGAACGAAGGGCTCGTCGACGGGCTGGTCGCGGCCATGTCCACCACCGACGAGAACGCCAAGAAGAAGTCGTGGGCCGAGGCGCAGAAGGCCGCTCTGGAGCGCGTGGACGTCGTGCCGCTGTCGACCGTGCCGGTGTCGTTCGTCTACGGCGAGCGGGGCGACGCCTACCTCGTGAACGGCACCAACGACCCGGCGACCTTCCGGATCAAGGGCTGATGACGGACGCGACCCTCGTCGGCGAGGAACAGGACCCGGCGGGCCCGGCCCCCGAGGCGGGCCGCCGGGGGCCGGCCGTCAACCCGTGGCTCGGGTTCGCCGCGCGGCGGCTCGTCGGGATCGCGGGGGTGCTCGCCACCCTCGTCGGCGCGACGTTCCTGATGGTGCAGCTCATCCCGGGCGACCCGGCGCGCGCGCTGGCCGGGACGGGCGCGACCGGCGCGGAGGTCGAGCGGATCCGGCACGAGCTGGGCCTCGACCGGTCGATCCCCGAGCAGTTCGTCTCGTACGTGAACGGCCTCCTGCGCTTCGACCTCGGGACGTCCTTCCAGACCGGCGAATCGGTCGCGGACGTCATCGCGGGGCGGATGCCGTTCACCGCGCAGCTCGCGTTCCTCGCCATCGCGATCGTGATCGTGCTGTCGGTCCCGCTCGGGATGGCCGTCGCGATCGCGACCCGGGGCGGACGGCGGGCGCGGCTCGACACCGCGTTCACGTTCGGCACCGGGACGCTGGGCGCGACGCCCGAGTACGTCATCGGCACCCTGCTCGTGCTGGTCTTCGCGATCACGCTGGGGCTGCTCCCGGCGGCGGGCGCCGCGTCGCCGTCGTCCCTGATCCTGCCGGTCCTCGCGATCGCGATCGGGCCGACGTGCGTCCTCGCCCGGATCGTCCGCCGGGAGACCGCGGTCGTCCTCGACCAGGACTACATGCGGACGGCGCGGGGCCGCCGCCTGCCGCCGCTGTCGCTGTACGCGCGGCACGCGCTGCCGAACCTGCTGACCAGCACCCTCACGATGGGCGGGCTGACGCTGACGTCGCTGCTCGGCGGCACGGTGATCGTGGAGAGCGTGTTCGCGTGGCCGGGCATGGGCAGCCGCGTCGTCGAGGCGATCATCAACCGCGACTACCCGGTCATCCAGGGGACGGTGCTCGTCCTCGGCATCATCGCCGCGCTGGTCAACCTGCTCATCGACACGCTGCTCGGGCTGCTGGACCCGCGCACGCTCACCGCGAGGAGCACCTCATGATCCGCCGCTCGAAGGGGCTGACGGCCGGGCTCACCGGGCTCGGGCTGATCGCCGTCCTCGCCGTCGTCGCGCCGCCGGTCTGGGGCGACGACGCGACCGCGCTGTCCGGCGCGGCCCGGCAGGGCGCGTCCGGGGAGCACTGGCTCGGGACGGACGCGCTCGGCCGGGACGTCTTCGCCCGCACGCTCGTCGCGACCCGGCTCACGCTCGTCATGACCGTGCTCGCCACCGCGATCGCCGGGACCCTCGGCGTCCTCATCGGCACCGCCGTGTGGGTCGCGGGCCGGCGCGTCCGGGAGATCGGGCTGCGGCTGATCGACGTCATGGTGTCGTACCCGGCCGTGATCCTCGCGCTCGCCGTCGCGACGATCCTCGGCGCGGGCACCGTCGCGTCCGTCATCGCCATCGGGGTCGCGTGGTCGCCCGCCTTCGCGCGGCTGACCGCGAACCTCGCCGCGTCCGTCGCCGGGCGCGACTTCGTCGCGTCCGCGCGGCTGCTCGGCGTCCCGCCGCACCGGGTGCTGACCCGGCACCTGCTGCCGAACATCGCCGAGCCGCTGCTGGTGCTGCTGTCGGTCGCGTTCGCCGGGACGCTCACCGCGCTGTCGGGCCTGTCGTTCATCGGGCTCGGCGTGCAGTCCCCGTCGTACGACTGGGGCCTGCTGCTGAACACCGGCCTGGAAGCGCTCTACACGAACCCGGCCGAGGCGCTCGGCCCCGCGGTCGCGATCACGCTGACGGGCGTGTTCGCCGGGTTCGTCGGGGACGGGCTGGCCGCGGGCGCCGACCCGCGCCGCGGCCGCAACGCCGCCGTCCGCGGGCGGGGCGCGGCCCCCGCGCGGGGGCCGGAACCGGCGCCGGTCCCGGACGACGCCCTCCTCGTCGTCGACGACCTGCGCGTGTCCGCCGGGGACGTCGACCTCGTCGCGGGCGTGTCGTTCCACGTGCGGCCCGGCGAGATCGTCGGCGTCGTCGGGGAGTCGGGCTCCGGCAAGAGCCTCACCGCGATGGCCGCCGCCCGGCTGCTGCCCGACACCGTGCACGCCGACGCCCGCACCCTGCGGCTGGACGACCTCGACCTGCTGGGCCGCACGTCCCCCGACCGGCTCGCCACCGAGATCGGCGTCGTCTACCAGGACCCGACGGCGTCGTTCAACCCGGCGCTGCGCGTCGGCGGGCAGCTCACCGAGGTGCTCCGCCGCCACCGCGGGCTCGGCCGGGCGGAGGCCCGCGCGCGCGCCGAACAGGCCCTGAAGGACGTCCACATCACCCGTCCGGCGGCACGCCTCAAGCAGCACCCGCACGAACTGTCCGGCGGGATGCGGCAGCGCGCGATGATCGCGTCCGCGCTGCTCACCGGGCCGCGGCTGCTGATCGCCGACGAACCCACCACCGCCCTCGACGTCACCGTGCAGGCCGAGATCCTCGACCTGCTCCGCGACGTGAACAGGCGCGACGGCACCGCGATGCTGTTCATCTCGCACGACATCGGCGTCATCGCGTCCCTGTGCCACCGCGTGCTGGTGATGTACGCGGGGCGGATCGTCGAGGAGATCCCCGTCGCCGAGCTCCGCGCCGGACGCGCCCGCCACCCCTACACGCGCGCGCTGCTCGCCGCGACGCCCCGCCTCGACACCGAGCCGGGGGAGCCGCTCGCGACGATCCCCGGACGACCGCCCGCGCCCGCCGACCGTCCCGCCGGGTGCGCGTTCGCGTCCCGCTGCGGGCACGTCCGGCCGGAGTGCGCGGACGTCCCGCCCGCGTTCGTCCCCCTCGGCGACCTGCACGGCGCCGCCTGCCACGCAGTCGAGGACGTCCCCACGGAGCGTGCCCGATGACCGTACCGCCGCCGACCGGCCCCCCGCCGACCGAGACCGCCCCCGCCCCCGTCCTGGCCGCCGACGAGGTCACGGTCGTGTTCGGGCACGGGCGCCGCGCCCAGACCGTCCTCGATAACGTGAGCGTCGCCGTGCCGAAGGGCACCACGCTCGGGCTCGTCGGCGAGTCCGGCTCCGGCAAGTCGACGCTGGCGAAGGCCATGGTCGGCCTCGTCCGCCCGCGCTCCGGGCGGATCCTCCTGGACGGGCGGGACGTGTCCGGCCTGCGCGGCTCGAAGCTCACCGAGGTGCGCCGCCGCGTCCAGCTGATCTCCCAGGACCCGAACTCCTCCCTCAACCCCCGGATGCGGATCGGCCGGGCCCTCGCCGAGGCGATCGACCCGCGCCGCGCCCGCGCCGACCGGGCCGCGATCGCCCGCGGCCTGGAGATGGTCGCGCTGGACGCCGACGCCGCCGACCGGTACCCGCACGAGTTCTCCGGCGGGCAGCGGCAGCGCATCGCGATCGCCCGCGCGCTCGTCGCCGAACCCGACATCGTCGTCGCCGACGAGATCACCTCCGCGCTGGACTGCTCCGTCCAGGCCGAGGTGCTCAACCTGCTCGCCGGCCTGCGCGCCCGGCTCGGGCTGACGATGCTGTTCATCTCCCACGACCTCGCCGTCGTCCGGCACGTCAGCGACGCCGTCGCCGTCATGCGGCACGGCGTCATCGTCGAGCAGGGCCGGATCTACGACGCGCCCGCCCACCCCTACACGCGGCGGCTGCTCGCCAGCGCGCCGTCCCTCCCCGCGAAGGAGCCCAGTTGACCAGCCGAGCGACGGAGCAGACCCGCGAGATCCTCAGCGACTTCGCCGAGCACGCGCCCGCGCTCGGCGAGCTGTACCGCGACCTGCACGCCCACCCCGAGCCCGGGTGGCAGGAGCAGCGGACCGCCGGCGTCGTCGCCGCCCGCCTGCACGCCGCCGGGTACAAGGTCGTCGAGGGGGTCGGCGGCACCGGCGTCGTCGGCGAGCTGCGCAACGGCGACGGACCCGTCGTGCTCGTCCGCGCCGACATGGACGCCCTGCCCGTCACCGAGCGGACCGGCCTCCCCTACGCCAGCACCATCGACGGCGTCATGCACGCGTGCGGCCACGACATGCACGTCGCGTGCCTCACCGGGACCGCCGAGGCGCTCGCCCGCGCCCGGTCGCGCTGGTCGGGCACGCTGCTGGTCGTCGGGCAGCCCGCCGAGGAGCTGGGGGAGGGCGCCGCGGCGATGGTCCGCGACCCCGCGTGGGCGGGCTTCGCCCGCCCGGACGTCGTCCTCGGCCAGCACGTCGGCCCGTTCCCGGCCGGCGCGATCGTCCACCGGCCGGGGCTGATCATGTCGGCCGCGACGACCGTGGACGTCCGGCTGTTCGGCCGCGGCGGGCACGGTTCGGCCCCCGAGCGGTGCGTCGACCCGATCGTCATCGCCGCGCACCTGATCACCCGCCTGCAGACGATCGTGTCCCGCGAGGTGTCGCCGCGCGAGTCGGTCGTCGTGACCGCCGGGCAGGTCCACGCGGGCACCGCCGCCAACGTCATCCCCGACGAGGCCCGCGTCTCGCTGAACTTCCGCGTCCAGTCGGAACGGGCCCGCGAGCAGGTCCTGTCCGCGATCCGCCGCATCGCCGAGGCCGAGTGCGCCGCCGCGGGCGCCCCGCGGCCGCCCGAGTTCACCGTGTCGAGCGAGTTCCCGCTGACCCTGAACGACGCCGACGCGGACGCGCGCGTCTCGTCCGTCCACACCGAGCTGTTCGGCGCGGAGGCGGTGCTGGAGCACGGCCCGATGATGGGCAGCGAGGACTTCTCCGTGTTCGGCGACGCCGAGCACAACGGCGGCACGGCCGTCCCCACGAACTTCTGGTTCTTCGGCGGCACCTCCTGGGACGACTGGAACCGCGCGGCCGGCGAGACGCCGGAGGAGAAGCTCGCGGACCTCCCCGGCAACCACAGCGCCCTGTTCGCGCCCGACCCCGACCCGACCATCCAGGTCGGCACGACCGCCCTGACCGCCGCCGCCCTGGCCTACCTCGCATGACCGCCGACACGATTCTCCGCGGCCGCGTCGTCACGCTGGACGACCGCGTGCCGTTCGCCGAGGCGGTCGCCGTCCGCGCCGGGCGGGTCCTCGCCGTCGGCACCGCGTCCGACCTGGACGGCCTGCGCGGCCCCGGCACCCGGACGGTCGACGTCGACGGGTGCGTCCTGCCCGGGTTCGTCGAGGCCCACGGCCACTTCCTCGGCGACGCGACCGTGCAGAGCGGGCACCTCGTGGACATCCGGCCGGTCACCCTCCCGGACGCCGGCGCCGTGGTCGCCGCGATCCGGGAGGCCGTCGCGGCGCGCCCGGTCGCCGTCTGCAACGGATGGGAGCCCCTCCTCCACCGCGGCCTGCCGGAACCGACGCTGGAGTGGCTCGACGGCGTCGCCCCGCACGTCCCGCTGATCATCATGCACAACTCGGGACACTCCGCGTACTTCAATACGAGGGCGATGGACCTCGCCGGGCTGAGCGGCCGCACCCCGGACCCGTCCGGCGGGTACTTCGGCCGCACCCCCGCCGGCGACCTGGACGGTTCCGCGTTCGAGCCCGCCGCGATCGGCCTCGTCACCGCGCCGCTCCGCGCGGCCGTCGCCGACCCAGCGCCCGCGCTGCTCGCGCAGAGCGCCCGCGTCAACGCGCGCGGCGTCACGATGATGAGCGAGATGGCGTTCGACCCGGCGTCGCGGCCGCACCTGCGGGACGTCCCGCTGACCACCCGGCTGCGGCTCTACGAGGTGTCGACCCCGGCGCTGCGCAGCGACGTCGAACCCGGCGCGGGCGACGACATGGTCCGCCAGGTCGGCATCAAGACGTGGGCGGACGGCTCGCCCTGGACCGGCAACCTCGCCGCGTCCTTCCCCTACCGTTCGGGACCGTTCCAACCGCACCACGACCCCAACTACGGCGCCGCCGACCTGCTGGAGATCTCCCGCGCGTACCACTCCGCCGGGTGGCAGCTCGCCTGCCACGCCAACGGCGACGCGGCCGTGCAGCAGGTCCTCGACGTGTGGGAGGAGATGCTGGGCGGCACGCCCGCAGAGGCGCCGCGCCTGCGCATCGAGCACGCCAGCGCGATGCGGCCCGACCAGTTCGAACGCGCCCACGCGATGGGCGTCACGTGCAGCCTCTTCCCCGACCACATCTACTACTGGGGCGAGGTCCTGGACGACCTGTTCGGCGCGGACGTCGCGCACCGCTGGGCGCCCATCGGCACCGCGCTGCGCACCGGCATGCGCGTCTCCCTGCACAACGACTCGCCCGTCACCCCGGTGAGCCCGCTGCACAACATCGGCGTCGCCGCCACCCGGCTGTCCCGGCGCGGCCGGGCGTTCGGGGTCGACGAGCGCGTCTCCGTCGCGCAGGCGCTCCGCGCCCAGACGATCGACGCCGCGTGGCAGCTCCGCGCCGACGACGTCACGGGGTCCCTGACGCCCGGCAAGTACGCGGACCTCGTCGTCGTCTCCGCCGACCCGCTGCGGACGCCCCCGGAGGAGATCGAGGGCATCACCGTGCGGGAGACGTACCTCGCGGGGGAGCGGGTCTTCACCGCCTGACCTGGAAAAGGGTCCTCATTATGGTCGGACCGTAATGAGGCCGCATAGCGGGCCCGACCGCCGATCCCGGGCGGACTCGCGCGTCCCTTGTCCGCAT
Source organism: Actinomadura sediminis (assembly GCF_042675525.1). Classification (NCBI taxonomy): domain Bacteria; kingdom Bacillati; phylum Actinomycetota; class Actinomycetes; order Streptosporangiales; family Thermomonosporaceae; genus Actinomadura; species Actinomadura sediminis. The sequence continues at coordinate 151,334 of NZ_JBHTJA010000003.1, read as the reverse complement.
CCGGACAGCGATCCGGACGACCGACACCCGGACCGGACGGCCGAACGCGCGCCCGCGCGCCCCCGTGCGCCGCACGCGGCGGCCGTCCGTCCGGACCGCTCCGCCGGGCCCTCCGCCATCGGCCTCCGAGGTCAGGCCGACGATCCGGCGCCGCGCCCCGCGCGCGGCGCCGCACCGCCCCGCCGCCCCTTGCCGAACGGGGCGGAACCGTCAAGAGGCACGCGGGCGATGCGGACGTCGTGCGGTCCGTCACACTCCGTTCATTGATCACCCGGAAGACCGCTGTTAACGTTCCGGCCGACCGGTGAATTGGTCTTTCACGACGAGGTGAGGGGGCCACTGCGGTGATCAATGTCTTATAGGTTCGCCGACCACGCAAATCGAGAACCGTTTGATGCACCCCGGGCCGACACAATCGCCCTCCGCACACCTTTCACTACACCCACCCACGCGTAGTCAGGTGAACGGTACAAATAAATGACTATCCAATCTCAGGTCACCCCTGCCGGAGAACGGGCCGGCGGAACCCTGGGAGAGCGGCTCCTCGCGTTCGCGCGCGACCCGCTGTTCCGCGGTGACGCCCGGGTCCTGCACGCCCCCAACCCGTACCGCCGGGCGCTCGCCCCCGGCACCCTCGCCGCCGGCGACTTCGCCCGGCCGCTCACCGCCGCGGCGCCGTCCGCGCACCGCTCCCTCGCCGCGCACCGGCTGCTCGGCACCTTCTACGAGGCCGAGACCGTCCTGCTCCCCGAACAGGGGCTCGCCGCGCTGCACGACGACTTCGACCGCTTCTACGGCGAGGACCTGCGCGAACTCCGCGAAAGCTCGCTGTCCGAACTGGAACGCCTCGCGTTCGGGGGCCTCGCCGGCGCCGTCGACGTCAGCGGCGCCGACACCGTCGAGGTCCTGGACTCCTACTTCCGGCACGTCGTCGCCGAGGCCGCGACCGGCCCGTCCCCCGCGCTCGCCGCCGTCGCCGCCGCCCACGACCGCCGGACCGCCGCCGACCTGTACGTGGTGCAGCTCGCCCTGGACGGCCTCACCGAGGCGTCCGCGATGTCGCGCAACCTCGCCGGCGCGTACGGCCCCGAGCAGTCCGCCCTGTTCAAGATCTTCATCGACGAATTCGGGTACGGCGTCCACGACGCGAAGCACACCACGATCTTCGCCAAGCTGCTGCGCAGCCGCGCCATGGCGACCCATGTGCACGCGTACTGGAACTTCTATCTCGCCGGGCCGCTCGCCACGAACAACTATTACTACTACCTCTCCCGCGACCACGCTAAATTCTTCCGGTACGCCGGCGCGGTAACGTACGCGGAAGCCGTTTTCGCCCCCGGATTCGTCGAAATGGTCAAGGTCTTCCGCGATATCTTCGGCGACGCGGTCGACCTGCACTACTGCGACGAGCACGCGCACATCGACGAGCACCACGGCCGCATCACCCGCGACCAGGTCCTGCTCGCCCTCGCCGAGCGGCACGGCCCCCGCGTCGTCCCCGAACTGCTCCGCGGCGTCGCCGAGGCCCGGCTCGTCGGCGGCTGGTTCGAGGAGGACACCGCCGCGCAGATCCGCTGGTCCGACGACCTCACCCGGCACCGCGACCTCGCGGCGGACGCCCGCACCGCGCGCGGCGCCGAACCGGACCGGATCGTCCTGACCCCGGACGCCCCCTTCGGCACCCGCACCCGCGACGCCGACGTCGTCCTGGAGATGACCGCCGGGGAAGCCGACCTCGTCGCCACCCCGACCGGGCCGCCCGAACGGCTCGCGCGCGGCGACGTGCTCCTCGTCCCCGCCGGGCGCCTCCACGGCCTGCGCGCCGCGACCCCCGAGGCCGTCTGCCTCGCCCACCCCGTCGAACCCCCCGCCGACCCCACCGCCGCACCACCCGCCGCACCGCCCGCCGACCAGGACGGATGACCCGCCACGCTCCCCCGCGCGCCTGAGAGCGCGCCGACTCCCGTTCCCACCCGCGCCCGGACGGGCGGCGGATCGCGCGCGCCCGCGCCCCGCCCGCGACCCGCCCGCCTCCGCGCGCGCCGACCTTCCGAAGAGGAGCCGATGGCCCGCGTCATCGTCATCGACCTGAGCCGGCACAACACCCTCTACGTCGGCCACGACCGGTACTTCGTCCTGCGCGCGGGCGGCCCGCCGCTGCTCGTCCGCGACCACTGCCCCCACCGCGGCGGCCCGCTGTCCCTCGCCCGCCCGACCCCGGACGGGCGGCGGCTCGCCTGCCCGTGGCACGGCACCCGGGTCGGCGTCGCCGCGCTCCGCCGCGGCTGCCTCCCGATGGTCCGCACCGGCGACGAGGCCGTCGTCGTCCTCCCCGACGGCACGGCGGACGACACGCCCGTGTCCGTCCTGCACAAGGAGGTCCTCGCGAACCTCCCGCCCGGCACCGGCGACCCCGAGACGACCGGCCGGGAGCCCGCATGCCGCTGACACCGTCCACCCCCAGCCCGGGAGGCCAGGCCGTGACCCTCACCCGTGACACCGCGCCCGCCCAGGACGCCGTCCCCGCGTTCGACGTCGCCGAGTTCCTCGCCTGGGGAAGCGACCTCCACGACCAGGGCCGCTACGAGGACGCCGCGCGCGCCTACCGGCTGATCCTCGGCGTCGACCGGCACAACCAGGAGGCGCTGCTCGGCCACAACCGGGCCGTCCGGCACGCCGTGCCGCGCTGGCACTGGGAGATGCTGCACGACGAGGAGCGCGCCGAACGCTACGACCACGCGATCCGGCGTGCCGTCACCGCGAACCCGGACGCGCTCGTCCTCGACATCGGCGCCGGGTCCGGGCTGCTCGCGATGATGGCCGCGCGCGCCGGAGCCCGCGGCGTCGTCGCGTGCGAGGGCCAGCCGTCCGTCGCCGAGACCGCCGTCGAGGTCGTCCGCACCGCCGGATACGACGACACGGTCCGCGTCGTCCCGAAGATGTCGACCCGGATGACCGTCCCCGGCGACCTGCCGCGCCGCGCCGACCTGCTCGTCACCGAGATCGTCGACTGCGGGCTGCTCGGCGAGGGCATCCTCGGCACCATCGCGCACGCCCGCGAGCACCTGCTCGCCCCGGACGCCACGATCATGCCGTACCGGGCCCGCGTGTACGCGCAGCTCGTCGAGAGCGTCCCCCTGCACCGCAAGAACCACGTCGGCAAGCTCCACGGATTCGACCTCGCGCCGTTCAACCGGCTGTCGACCCTCGAGTACTTCGACTCCCGGCTGCACCGCCACGAGCACCGCACCCTGTCCGAGCCGCTGCGGGTCTTCGACTTCGACTTCCGCACCGCCGACGCGTCCCCGCAGCGCACCGAACTGCGCGTCCGCCCCACCTCCGCCGGGCGGCTGCACGCGATCGCGTTCTGGTTCGAGATGGACCTCGTGCCCGGCGTCACGCTCACGAACGCGCCCGGCGTCGAGTCGCACTGGAAGCAGGCGATCCAGTGCCTCCCCGTCCCGCCGCTCGTCCAGCCCGGCGACCCCGTCGCGGTCACCGCGCTGCACGACGGACGGCACGTCCGCTTCGAGGTCGCGCCCGCCGAGGAGACCGCATGACGATCACCGACACCGCGCAGTCGTCCGCGCTCGCCGCCTACTGCGCGCAGCCGATCTTCCAGCCCGGACCGGACGTCTACATCACCGGCAACCCGTACCGGCGGCCGATCGGCCCGATCGACGCCCTCGCCGGCCGCACCGCCCCCGCCGCCCTCGCGGAGTTCCTCGGACCCGGCCAGCTCGCCGCCGGGCGGATCCTGTGCAACGCCTACGAGAGCGACATGATCCTCCTCCCGGCGGCCGGGCTCGCCACCGCCAAGGACGACTTCGACCTCTTCTACGGCGACGAGGTGCGCCGGCTCCGCGACGCCGTCCGTCCCGGACTGGAACGCTACGCGTTCTCGTTCCTCGACGACGCCGTCCCCGCCCCGCCCGTCCGGACCCTCGACGACCTGCAGGAGTACTTCCTCGCCGAGGTCGGCGGCGCGGGCGCCCCGGCGGACGCGTCCGGCGTGAACCCCGCCGTGGACGCGTCCGCGCCGGTCGGCGGCACGATGCGCGCGATCGTCGAGTGCCGGCACCCCGAGGAGGCCGCGGGCCTGCACCTCATCCAGCTCGCGCTGGACGCGCTGACCGAGGCGTCCGCGATGGCCCGCAACCTCGGCGGGTCCTACGGCACCGAGCAGTCCGAACTCTTCAAGATCTTCAACGACGAGTTCGGGTACGGCGTCTACGGCGCCAAGCACAGCACGATCTTCAAGGAGATGCTCGCCAGCGTCGGCCTCCGCACCGACCTGCACGCCTACTGGAACTTCTACCTCACCAGCTCCCTCATCGGCGTCAACTACTTCAACTGGCTCACCGAGGACCATCGCGGGATGTTCCGCTACATGGCGGCGGTGACCTACCTGGAGTGGCTGTTCGCCCAGGGCTTCGCCGACACCGGCGCCATGCTCCGCGCCGTCTACGGCGACCGCGTGGACGCCAAGTACTGCGACGAGCACGCCCACATCGACGTCCACCACGGGCGCATGACCTACGAGAACCTCCTCCTCGGGCTGGCGCGCGCGCACGGCGAACTCGTCATCCCCGAACTCGTGCGCGGCATCGAGGACACGAAACTCCTCCTCCGCCTCGGCGACGACGACTTCCGCGCCCAGATCGCGTGGGCCGACACCCTCGACGCCCACACCGACCCCCCGATCGCCGCACGCGACGACGCGTCCGTCACCACCCTGCGCCCGGACGACCCGTTCACCACCGGCGTCCACGACACCGACCGGCTCATCGAGGTCGAAGACGGCGCCGTCCACGTGTACGCGTGGGCCACCGACCACCCCCACCTGCTGGAGAAGGGCGACGTCCTGCACGTCCCCGCGCACCGCCTGCACGGCCTCAAGGCCGTCTCACCCCGCGCCCGCGTGGCCGCCCGGACCGCCGAAAGGAGCCACGATGCCTGAATCGTCGCCCGTCTCGTCCTACAACGAGTGGGACCCGCTCGAGGAGGTCATCGTCGGCGTCGTCGACGGCGCCGCCGTCCCGCCCTGGCACCCCGCGATCGAGGCGACCGTCCCGCCCGAGGCGTGGGACTTCTACCGGCGCAACGGCGGCGGCCCCTTCCCGCCCGACCAGGTCGACGCCGCCCGCGACGAACTCGACGGGTTCGCCGCGATCCTCGAGGCCGAGGGCGTCACCGTCCGGCGGCCCGACCCCGTCGACCAGTCCGCCGCGTTCGGCACCGCCGACTGGTCGTCCACCGGCGGCTCCTCCCACACCTTCCCCCGCGACATCGCCCTCGTCGCCGGCGACCAGATCGTCGAGGCCACCATGGGCTGGCGGTCCTACTACTTCGCCACCCACCCCTTCCGGACGATCTTCAAGGACTACTTCCGGCGCGGCGCCCGCTGGGTCGCCGCCCCGAAACCCCAGCTCACGGACGCGTCCTACAACCCCGGCTACGCCGCCGCGAAACCCGCCGCGCCCGACCCCGCGAACCCGTTCCCGCCCGAGACGTCCGTCATCACCGAGTTCGAGCCGATCGTGGACGCCGGCGACTTCATGCGCTTCGGCCGCGACATCCTCGTCCAGCGCAGCCACGTCACGAACCACTTCGGCATCGACTGGGTGCGCCGCCTCCTCGGCGACGAGTTCCGCGTCCACGAGGTCGCGTTCCTCGACGACCACCCGATGCACCTCAACGCCACGTTCGTCCCGCTGCGGCCCGGGCGCGTCCTCATCAACCCCGAGCGGGTGCCCGAACTGCCGGAGATGTTCGCCGACTGGGACGTCCTCGTCTGCCCCGAACCCGCCATCCCCGCCGACCAGACGATGTACTTCTGCAGCCGCTGGATCGCGATGAACACCCTGATGCTCGACCAGGACCGCATCTTCGTCGAGGCCCAGGAGACCGAACTCATCCGGCTCCTCGAGAAAGAGGGGTTCACCCCCATCCCCGTGCCCTTCCGCACGGTCAACACCTTCGGCGGCGGCTTCCACTGCGCGACCTTGGACGTCCGCCGCCGCGGCTCCCTCGAGGACTACTTCTAGCCCACGTGATCCGACAATGAGGTTCGTATGACACAGGACAGCGGGGAGCGTCCGCTCCTGCTTCTGATAGCGAGCAGTTACTCGGTGTACCGCGCCTACATCCTGGAGTCGGTGTCGGCCCGGTACCGGCTGTGGCTGCTGAACCCGGCGCCGCCCACCTGGGAGGACCCCTACATCGCCGGGCACACCGTCGTCGACTGCCTCGACCTCGACAAGCTCACCGCGGCGGCGAGGGACGTGGCGCGCGACCACGAGGTCGCGGGCGTGTTCTGCTACGACGAGGTCTACATCGAGACGTCCGCGCACCTGTCGGCCGCGCTCGGCTTCCCCGTCCTGGACCCGGACGCCGTCGCGCGGTGCCGCGACAAGAGCGCGACCCGCACGGCGCTGCGGGCGGCGGGACTGCCGCAGCCCGCGTCCCTCGCCGTCTCCACCCTGGACGACGCGCGCGCGTTCGCCGACCGCGTCGGCTACCCCGTCATCCTCAAACCCCGCAACCTCGGCGGCAGCATGGGCGTCCGCAAGGTGCACGGGCCGGACGAACTGGACGCGGCGTTCGCGCTGACCGACGGCGTCCGGATGGGCGGCATCCGGCAGTTCGACGACTACGTGCTCGTCGAGGAGTTCCTCGAGGGACCCGAGATCGCGGTCGAATGCGTCCTCCACCGCGGCACCTGCACGCCGCTGATCATCGCCCGGAAGGTCCTCGGGGACGGCCGGATGGCGTTCGAGGAGATCGGCCACGACGTCGACGCGGCCGACCCGCTGCTGCACGACCCGGACCTGCGGGACGCGCTGCGGCGGGCGCACGACGCCGTCGGGTTCACCGACGGGTACACGCACATCGAGTTCAAGCTCACCCCCGACGGGCCGCAGGTCATCGAGATCAACGTGCGGCTCGGCGGCGGGATGATCCCCTACCTCGGGCGGCTCACCTCCGGGGTGGACGCGCCGCTCGCGGCCGCCGACGTCGTCGCGGGCCGCGCGCCGACCGTCGTGTTCCGCGGGCCGCCGCGCGCCGCGTCCATCCGGTTCGGGTACCCGGCGCACGACATGGAGATCACGTCGGCGGCGGCCCGCGAGGAGCTCGTCCGCCCGCCGATCACGGAGATCCGGGTGGCCGTCGAACCCGGCATGCGGATACGGCTCCCACCGTACGGCCTGGCCCGCAGCGGCTACGTCATCGCCGTCGGCGACACGCTCGACGAGACCGCCGCCGCCGTGACCGACGCCGACCGGTTCTTCGCCTTCACCGGAACCCCGCTGGAGCCGGCGCAGTGAGCACGCCCGGGAACGCCGCGCCGCCGACGATCATCGCCACGCTGCGGCAGATGAACGGCACGGTCCGGGTCCTCGTCCTCGGCAACCTGATCAGCAACCTCGCCGCGTTCCTCAACGCGTTCCTGGTGCTGTACCTGACGGACCGCGGATTCTCCGCCTGGCAGGCCGGGGTCGTGCTGACCGCGCTGATGATCGGCCGGATCTCCGGGTCCGCGGTCGGCGGCGCCGCCGCCGACCGGTTCGGCTACCGGCGCGTCATCATCGGGTCGATGGCCGGCACCGCCGTGCTGACCGCCGGGCTCGTGCACATCCCCAACATGTGGGTGGGCGCCGCCGTCGCCGCCGGGGCCGGGATGACCGCGCAGGCGTACCGTCCGGCGGCGATGGCGTGGGTCGTCGAGCTGACACCGAAGGACCGGCACGTCATGGTCTTCGCGGTGCTGCGGCTGACGTTCAACGTGGGCGCGACGCTCGGGCCGCTCGGCGCCGCGCTGCTCCTCGCGTACGCGTCCTACGACGCCCTGTTCTACGTCGACGCTGCGACGTCCCTGGCGTTCGGGATCGTCGCCTACCTGGTGCTGAAGGGCGACCCCGAACCCGGCGGCGGCGACGACGCGGCGGGCGGGCGCACCGGATACCGGCAGGTCGCCGCCGACCGGCGGTTCATGCTGGTCGTCCTCGGCCTCTTCCTCACCGCCGTCGCCTACATCCAGGGGTCGGCCGCCCTCCCCCTGTACGTGACGGGCAACGGGCACGGCGAGCAGGTGTACGCGATCCTGCTCACCGTCAACGGCGCCATCGTGATCGTGTTCGAGGTGCTGCTGTCGAAATGGACGCAGCGGCTCCCGATCGGGCTGCCGATGACGATCGGGATGGCCGTCCTCGGCATCGGCCACCTGATCTACGCCGGGCCGACACCCGTCGCCGTCCTCGTGCTCGCGACCGTCGTGTGGACGTTCGGGGAGGTCATCGCCGCACCGTCGATGATGGCCTACCCCGGACTGATCGCCCCGCCCGCCCTGCGGGCCCGCTACATCGCCGCCGCGGCCGTCCCCCAGCAGGCCGGCTACGCCCTCGGCCCGATCATCGGCGTCGCCGCGTGGCAGGCCTGGGGCGCCGGGGTCTGGGTGCTGACCGGAGCGTGCGGCCTGGCCGCCGCGGCGTGCGTCGCCGCGGGCGCCGGCACCGGGCGCCGCCGTCCCGCCGCCGAGGAACCCGCGCTCGCCCCGGCCGCCGAATGACCGACACATCAACCGAACGAAGGTGGAACTCCATGGACAAGCCGGTCGTCGCGATCGTCCGCCCCTTCACCTCGGCGGCGATGGTCGCCCCCGCGCTGCGCCGGGCGGGCTTCAGCCCGGTCGCCGTCATGGACTACGCGGGCCCGTCCCTCGGGCCGCTGCACTCCTCGCACGACCCCGCCGAGTACGACGCCGTCATCAACCACCACGGCGACATCGACGCGACCATCGCCCGGCTCGGCGCGCTGAAGCCCATCGCGGTGATCCCCGGCGTCGAGGCGGCGCTGCAGGAGGCGCAGCGCCTGTCCGACGCGCTCGCCCCCGAATACTCCAACGACCCCGCGCTCGTGGACGCCCGCCGCCACAAGTACCTGATGCACCGGGCCCTCGCCGACGCCGGCCTGCCCGTCCCCAAGCAGATCTGCACCACCGACCCGGCCGAGGTCGCCGCCTGGATCGACCGCGAGGGACTCGCCGGCCGCGACCTGGTGATCAAGCCGCCGACCAGCGCGGGCACCGTCGGGGTGAGCCGCGCGCCCGGCGGCGAGGGCTGGCGCGAACGGTTCGACGCGATGCTCGGCACCCGCGACAAGCTCGACGTCGTCGCCGAGGAGGTGCTCGTCCAGGAGCAGCTCACCGGCGTCGAGTACGCCATCGACACCGTCAGCCACGACGGGCGGCACTCCATCACCGACATCATCAAGTACCGGCGGGTGCCGTACGGCGAGGGCATCGCGGTGTACGACTCCGTCGAATGGCTCCCCTACGACACCGACGCGTACGGCGAGCTGATCGAATACGGGCTCGGCGCGCTCGACGCCGTCGGGCTGCGGAACTGGGCCGCCCACACCGAGATCATGATGACCCCGGACGGGCCGCGGCTGCTGGAGGTCAACGCGCGCCTCGCCGGCGCCGGCAACCCCGCCGTCACCGAGATCGCCACCGGCGAGAGCCAGGTCACCCGCATCGTCGACGTGTGCCGCGGCCTCGGCCCCAAACTGCCGCCCGGCTACACGCTGCACCGCAACGTCATGGCCGTGTTCCTGATGTCGCACTCCACCGGGATCGTCCGCAACGCCGAGATCTACGACGCGGCCCGCGACCTGCCCAGCTACCACTCGCCCGTCCACCTCGTGAAGACCGGCGACCACGTCGACGCCAGCACCGACCTGTTCGCCAGCATGACGATGGGCTACATCATCCTCGCCCACGAGGACTCCGCGCAGGTCCACGCCGACCGGGAGGCCATCCGCGCCATCGAGCGGGACCTCGACGTCGAGGCCGACGCCTGATGGTCACCCGGAAGTACCTCGACGCCTGCGCCGCCGACCCCGCCCTCCGCACCGTCATGGCGTCCGCGGAACTCCCCGAACCGCTCGCCGCGGCCTGGGGGAAGCACCTGCTGCCCCGCCCGATGTTCTGCGACGAGGCGGAGATCCGCGGCGCCGCCGACGACCTGTCCGCGCTCTTCCGCCTGCTCACGTCCCTGCCCGACCGCCTGTTCGGCGGGGACGTCCGCGCGTTCTGCGCCGCGCTCGGCATGGACGAACGACGCATCGACATCATGACCCGCTTCTCCGGCGAACCCATCCTCTACGGACGCGCCGACCTCTACCACGACGGATCGGGCTACCGGCTGATGGAGTTCAACGTCGGCAGCGAACTCGGCGGCGTCGACATCAGCGAGGTCAACCGCCCCCTCCTCGCCACCCCGCCGTTCCGCGCGTTCGCCGAGGACCACGGCCTCACGCACGTCGGCACCCCCGCGGCGATCGCACGCCAGTTCGTCCGGGCCACCGGCAAGGACGCCCCGGTCGTCGCGACGCTCGAAGGCGTCGGCGGGATCGCGGCGTACGAGACGCTGCACCGCTCGTTCCAGGACGCGATGCGCCGCCACGGCATCGACCTCGTCTACGGCGAGGTCGACCAGGTGCAGACCCGCAACGGCCGCCTGTACCTGCACGGCAAGCCCATCGACCTCGTCCTGCGCTACTACAGCTCGAACCAGATCGCGCGCGACGACCGCAACGAGCGTCCCGCCGAAACGGTGCAGCGCGCCCACGAGGACGGCCGGGTCGTCCTGTGGACCCCCGTCAGCAACGGCATGTTCGGCTACAAGAGCTGCCTCGCCATGCTCTCCGAATGCGACCTGCCCCCCGGCGACCGGGCCCTCGTCGACCGCGTCCTGCCCTGGACCCGCCGCCTCACCCCCGAGCTCGCCGACCGTGTCCGCGCCGAACGGGAGACCACCATCCTGAAGCCGATCGCGGGCCTGTCCGGCCACGGCGTCCGCGCGGGCTGGGACCAGGACGACCGCGAATGGGCCGACACCGTCACCGAATGCCTCCGCGAGCCGTACATCGCGCAGCGCCGCATCGTCCCGAACCGCGAACCCGTCCTGGACCCCGCCACCGGCGAGAGCACCGACTGGTCCGCGGTCTGGGGCGTCTTCGCGTTCCCGGACGGCTACGGCGGCGCGTTCTGCCGAGCCGTCCCCGACGGCGGCGACTCCGTCGTCAACTTCGGCGCCACCGGCGCCCGCGTCACGCCCGTCTTGCACCACTGACCCCTCGCCCGGGGTCGCCCGCACCGACCCCGGGCACCACGGAACCGCACCCCGCGCCCCCGATCGGCGTCCGCACGTCCCGTCGGCGCCGGAAGGACGACTTTTCCGGAAGGATCGCGTCACGACATCGGCGGGCGGGAGATGGTCTAGGTGACGGTGGGCTGGCGTTGGCTGATCGGGACGCTCTCTCTCGCAGCGGCAGGAGCCACGTGGGGTTTCTTGGGAAACAGCTACGAACCTGGTGACAGCGCGATCGGCACCGGCATCATGGGCGCCGTCCTGGGACTCGTGCTGGGGGCCGGAAGTGATGCGGTCGGTTACGTGAGAAGCCGAACTGAAGCCGACCGAGACGGCGACACGTAGAGAATTTGCCTCTTGGCAGAAACTCGACCGCTCGCCATAATTCCGGTAAACGGCGGGAGGAGCCGCCATGTGGGCCGGCATGCAAATCGCGCTCATCGGCGTGATCGGGGTCGGGGCGCTCGGCATGGCCGCCCTGGACCTGTACAGAGCATCCCCCAGACGCCGCGGCTGGAAGCCCGCGGGCGCCCTGGCCCTCATCGCCGGCGGCCTGTGGTACCTGCTCTGCTTCACCTCGATCGTCTTCTTCGACGCGTCTTTCATAGCGGCACCACCAGAACAACTGGCGCTCGGGATACTGCTCTCCCTGACGTTCTACGGGTGGAAAACGTGGTCGCGCAGGAAATAGCAGCGACCCCGTTTTACCTGAAGTCTTCATAGCGACGCGAAGGAAGATCCCCCTTGCCGCAGTATGGGAGATCTATGGGGCGCACGGCCACGTCAAGGGCATTGACCTGCCCATGGGCCGATGTTGGACTGAAGACGGACCCATTCGACGGGGGGATGACGATGGCATTGGGAGAGCAACTGGGACAGGACTCAGGGCAGGTCACGGGGACACGGGTCCTACCGCCGACCGAGCAGGGCGAAGCGCGGGTCGAGGTCTCCTTCGAGGCCCGGGGCCGACTCCTCGACGGTGACGCCGTCGACATCGGGACGTACGTGTCGGTCCTGGGACCGGACGGCGTCCTGCGCGGCAAGGGCCAGGGCTGCACGACGACCACGGACGGCGCGACCGCCACCTGGGAAGGCCAGGGTGTCGGCAGGCTCATGAGCGACGGAGCGACCTCCTTCCGAGGCTCGATCTTCTATCGGACGACGTCGCGGGAACTGTCCCGCCTGAACGGAGTCGCCGCCGTGTTCGAGCACGAAACGGACGCGAGCGGCAAGACCGAGTCCAAGGTCTTCGAGTGGAAGTGACCGAACCGGCGACGCGCGGCGCCCGCCCGGCGGACGCTGCGCGCCCGATGGCCGGACGTTGAGCTACCGGAACGTCCCTGGGAAGCTACGCGCCCCGGCTTCGCCCCTTCAACACCCCGATCAGTCGCCGGGCCGGCGGCACCGTCCAGTGGCCTGGGGTCGGCCCGCATTAGGTGGATATGCTCCTCTAGAGCGAGTTGAATGAGGACGGATGCCCACGCACGAATGGACCCTCGCCCAAGACCCCCACGGTCGAGGCGGGCGGCGCAGAAGCACAAGGGCGCTCATCATCGCCACGATCATCTTGAGCGTCACCGGATTGATCGTCGTGCTCGGTCTGCTCGGCCCGGCACGCTCCGGCGAGGAAACGCCCCGGCTCGGCGCCAAGTCCTACGATGTCCAGGTCGACTGCCAGGTGAACACCGCCGGGGGAACCGGGACGGTCACGATCAGCGGCACCATCAAGGGCGATTCCTCCCGCTTCAAGGTGACCGTTGAGGTACTCGATGCCGCGACCAAGGAGCGCATCGGGCAGCGAACGTTCGATGTCCGCGACACCACGACGTTCAGTGGCACAACGGCGGCCCAAGCACCGGTAGGACCGGCGGGCATCGAGTGCCGAATCACAAAGGTGGTCTAAGAGAGGTCCTTGTGGCTTTGGCCTTGACCTGCCGCGAACAGGCCAGGCTGCATCCCGGTGAGAATGCCCCGCATCGAGAGCGGTGACGAGCTGCCGCGCCGCCTCGGCGACTTCGGTGTCGCGGTCTTGCATCAACCGACGTGCCACTACAGCCTCGGCGCGAACGGCCCGATGGGCCGAACGTTCCCACTCCACTTTCGGCGCGTAACCGGCCGAGTCCGGGAAGGCGGCTGCGGCCCGGCTCCAAGCTCGACACCGAACGGGATCAAGGCGGCCAGTGCCTCGGACGGCGACGGGGCGCGGCCGGTGCCGATGGCCTCATCGCGTTGATTGCACGAACGCCCTCGTCCTGACTCGGGACGGGGGCGCCTTCGCAGGTGGAGCCTAGGGGATTCGAACCCCTGACACCCGGCTTGCAAAGCCGGTGCTCTACCAACTGAGCTAAGGCCCCTCGGGCACCGGGCGTCGGCGTGCGCCGACGGTGGTCCGGGCACCGGACGGGAACGATCGTACACCGTGGTTCGGGGCGGCCCGACGGGACGATCGGGGGCGTGCGCCATCGCCGACGCGGGGGAGCGCCGGGTCAGGGCAGCGTGATGTGCGGCGCGCTCGGCGCCGGCCGCGACGGTGGTCCCGGCGAGACCGAGACGGACGCGTCCGCATCGTTCACGCCGGGGCCGGGTGTCGCCGGCGGTGTCAGCTGTCGGACGACGTGGCCTCGGTCCACAGGTCCAGCTCGGCGCGGTCCTGCTGCAGCCGGCGCCAGACAGCGAAGCCGCCGAGAGCAACAACAGCGAGAATGAGCAGCTTCTTCACGGTGGGGACCCCTTCACCTCGACTATGAGCCCTTCCCGGAGAACGAGCGGACGCTGTCGGCCGTCCCCCAGGCTCTCCGCAGCCTAGCAACCGATCCCCGGCGTTCCGCACCCACTCGCCGTTATCGGACCGAACGTCCAACCGAGGGAGCGGTCGGTACGGGACAAAAGTGGATCTTGGGGCGATAATCGCGGGGCATGCAGCTTGATCATCCGGGGGCCGAACCGAGGAGGTCCGAACGTGTCGATGAGGGTGAGGGGCGCGCTGGGCGCGGCCGTGCTCGCCGGCGTGACGCTGGTTCCGGCGCCCGCGCACGCCGCGGTGGAGCCGAAGGTGGTGCCGGTGCAGGTGACGGGTGATCCGTCCGCCCGGTTCAACCTGGTGATCCTCGGCGACGGCTACACGGAGGCCGACATGCCCGAGTTCCGGGCGCACATCGCCGAGCACCTGAACGACCTGTGGACGATCGAGCCGTTCAAGTCGTACCGCAGCTACTTCAACGTGTACGCGGTCGAGACGCCGTCGCGGGACTCGGGTGTGAGCTGCGACCCCGACGTGTCGTCCGCGCGGAAGGACACGCCGCTGAGCATGGCGTTCTGGAGCGGCTGCAAGGAGGACGGCATCCAGCGGCTGCTCGTGATGGACCAGGGCGCGGCCGAACGGTACGCGGACATGGTGCCGGGGACGTCCGAGGGCAACCGGCAGATCCTCGCGCTGGCCAACAGCGACACCTACGGCGGGGCGGGCGGCAGGTACGCGACGGCGTCGGGCGGGAACGCCATGTCGGCGCTCATCGCACCGCACGAGCTCGGGCATTCGCTGGGCGGGCTGCAGGACGAGTACGACTACTACTACCGGGGCGTTCCGGGCGGGACGTACGAGGGGACGGAGCCCGCGTCGGTGCATCACACGCTGCTCACCGAGCAGGAGATGCGGGCGCAGAAGAAGAAGTGGTGGCGCTGGCTGGGGGAGCCGAGCGAGTCCGGGGGCGTCATCGGGCGTTACGAGGGCGGGCTGTACTCGGGCAAGGGCGTGTGGAGGCCCAGCGAGCACTCGCTGATGAAGACGCTCGGGTACTACTTCGACCAGGTGGCGCGGGAGCGGATGACGCAGCGGATCTCCGCGAAGGTCGACCTGATCCAGGGGCACGCGCCGACGAACGCGCCGGTGGGCGGGGACCGCGTCCTGTGGGTCGAGACCCTGCACCCGGTGGACCACCGGCTGTCGATCACGTGGACGGTCGACGGGCGGGTCGTGGGGCGCGGGCCCGACCTCGATCTCGCGAAGCTGAAGCGGAAGGGGACGTACACGGTCGAGGTGACCGTGACGGACCCGACCGAGTTCGTCCGCGACCCGGCCGTACGCGGGTCCGAGGCGCTCACCCAGACGCGCACCTGGACGGTGGACGGGCGGGCGAAGACGCCCCACGACGGGGTGCGGCCGCGGTTCACGGGCTCGACGCCGACCGACCGTCCGGTGGGCGCGGAGTCGATCGTGTACGTGGAGACGACCCATCCGGCGCGGAAGTCGCCCAAGGTGCGCTGGGAGCTGGACGGACGCGCGGTGCGCGGGGGCGCGCGGGACATCGACCTCGCCCGGTTCCGGCTGCGTGAAGGAGCGCACCGGCTGGTGGCGCGGGTCGGCTCCGACCGGCTCGCGTGGACGATCGACGCGGAGCGGCCGACGGCGTCGGTCGAACTGTCGGAGGCGGCGGCTCATCGGGGCGGGCGGACACCGGAGTACGTGTTCGACGGCCCGTTCAGGATGCGGCTGACCGGCGCGGACGACCGACCGGGCGCGGTCGTGACGGAGTTCCGGGTGGACGGCGACGGCTGGTTCAACTACTTCGGCTGGCCGACGGACTCCGACGCCCCGTGGCTCTTCACCGAGAACGGCACCGTGATCGACGGGCTGACGTACGGGAAGCTCGGGAAGGGACGGCACACCATCGAGTACCGCGCCATCGACCCGGCGGGCAACATCGGCGAGCCGCGCGAGTTCGTCGTCACGCTGCGGTGACGAGCGTCGCGCCGGGTCGTCACCGGCCCGGCGCGACGATCGAGGGTCAGGCCGGGTCGGCGGTCTCCGTCCGGGCGGGCAGGGGCGCCCCGGGGGCGGGCGCGTCCGGGGGGCCGGCCGGCCGGCGGGCGGTCGCGAGGACGGAGCCGGCGAGGATGAGGACGAACGACGCCAGGATCGTCCCGGTGAGGGGCTCGCCGAGGAACAGGACGCCCGCGGCGACGGCGACCGCCGGGTTCACGTACGTGAACACCATGCCGCGGGACGTGCCGACCTCGCGGATCAGCTCGAAGAACACCGTGAACGCGAGGGCGGTGCAGACCAGGCCGAGCGCGACCAGGGCGGCGAGGACGCGCCCGCTCGGGAGCCGCGCGGGCAGCGTGGCGGCCGCCGGGCCGGCGTAGATCAGCGCCGCGATGCCGAGCGAGGACGCCGAGAGTTGCAGGCTCGGGACGTCCTGCAGGTAGCGCAGCGCGACCATCGGGGCGATCGCGTAGCCGAGCGCGACCAGCATGACCTCGCCGATCGCCCAGGCGCTGCCGCCCTCCAGGTGCGGGGCGGCGAGCACCGCGACACCCGCGAGCCCGACCAGCAGCCCCGCCCACCGGGCGGGCCCGAGGCGTTCGGCGTCCCCGGTGCAGCGGGCGAGCACCACCCCGACGATCGGGACCGCGGCGATGAGCAGTCCCGTCATCGAGCTGGTCAGGTGCCGCTCGGCGTCCGACAGCAGCGCCCACGGCCCGAGGATCTCCAGTGCCGTGAACGCCAGCAGCGGACGCCAGTGCCGCCGCGCCGCGCCGAAACCGCCCGACCGGTACGCGAGCGGCAGCAGCACGGCGGCGCCCAGCGCCGTCCGCGCGAACACCACCACGGCCACCGAGACCTCGTCGACCGCCACCTTGATGAACAGGTACGGAATGCCCCACAGCACGCACATCAGGGCGAACAGCACCCAACCGCGGCGACTCACCACGACCCTCCACATCCGTCGTTCGCCCGGAAGGCCCGGGCACAGGTTCAGGATGCGGCGCGGCGGACGGTCGCGTCTTGAACGCTGTTGCGGTAGGCGCCGGGCGTGACCCCGAGGACGCGGCGGAACCAGCGGGTGAGGTGCGCCTGGTCGGCGAACCCGACGAGCGCGGCGGCGTCCGCCGGACGGTGCCCCGCGTCCAGCAGGGCGCGGGCCCGCGACACCCGGTGCTGCGCCAGCCACGCGTACGGCGGCATGCCCATGACGTCGCGGAACGCGCGCAGCGCCTGGTAGCGCGACAGGCCGAGGTCGGCGGCGACCTCCGCCAGGGACGGCGGACGGGCCAGCTCGTCGGCGAGCCGCTCGGCGAGGCTCCGCGCGATCCGCGCGGCCCCGGGCCCCGGGCGTCCGGGACCGCCACCGCCGCCCGGCGGGACCGCGTGGCGCCGGACGAGCGCGCCGAACACCTCCAGGATCCGGGACTCGGCCTCCAGCGGGTCCTCGCCCGCGCGCAGGGCCCGATGGGCCAGCCGCAGCGCGTCACCGAGCACCGGGTCGTCGATGATCGGGCCGCGGAAGTGCGGCTCCGCGGTCCCCGGTACGACCGCCCGGAGCAGCTCGGCGGCCGGGTACAGGGCGAGGTACGCGAACCCTTCCGGCTGCGCCGGACCGCCGGTGTGCGCCTCTCCCGGTTCGATCACGACGACACTGCCCGCCGCGGAGTAGACCCGCTCGCCCCGGTACCGCATCGTCTCGACGCCGTCGACCGTCACGCCGATGGCGTACTCGTCGTGGACGTGCGGCGCGTAATGCCGCCTTCCGATTCGCGCGGTCAGCAGGTCGAGCGGCCCGCCCTGCACGCCGTGGACCCGCGTCCAGCTCACCCGGTCGGGCCGCTTCCCCGCGGCGGCGCCGTCGTCCGGCCCTCCGGGGTCCGCCCTGCGGCCGTCGCGCCGTCCGTCCTCGTGCACGGTCGCCGGTGACCGATCGGGCCGATCCCCTGTTCGTGCGGCCCCGCCGGCCCGCCGAGCCCGCTCCGCCGTTCCGTGGCCGGGGGCCGCCGGTGACGCGTCAGGCGGAGAAGACGGTCCGGAGCCGCCAGCGGTCCTGGTCACGGCCCAGCTCCGCGACGGCCACCCCCTCGGCGCCGCTGACGCGGACCCGGTAGACCCGTCCGTCGCCCGGCGCCCCGTACGTCTTCAGCACCTCCTCCACCGCATAGCGCGCTCCCCGCCACTCGTACCCGGTGAGCCGTCCGGCCGGGTCGTGCTCGGCTCGGACCGGCTCGTTCAGCAAGTGCCCCATGGGTCCGGGACCCTATCACGCGCTCGAACACATGTTCGCAGGTCAGTGCCGTGATGTCGCGCGTCCCCGCGCGCCGTCCGGCGTCACCTTCAGGCCGCATCGGCATCCCCCTTCCCCTTCCGTCCCAGCGTTCGCCGGGCGCGTCCGGGCCGGGGCCGCGCCCGTCCGCCCGGCCCCGACCGGTGCGGCGGTCGGCCCGACGTCCCGGCGCGGCGGCGTCCCCCCGGCATGTCGGCCATCTCCGTGCGCCTGTCATGGGCGAGCCCGGTCCCCTTCTGCGTGCCGCGCCATCGAGCCATGCCCCCAGCGAACCATCGACGGGTCACATAGGCCCCTCATCCACAAACTGTGGATAACTTCCCGCTCGGCCGACCCCGCCCGCGACCAGGGGATGTGGACATCTTCTCCACAGGAAATCCCCAGGCAGGAGGCGGTTTCCCGAGCCCGCCGGGGACTTGGCGGCTCATCTTCACAGCCGTCCAGATGACCGCATTCCCACACTCGCTGTCCACAGCCTGTGGATAACTCTCGTGCACACCCTGGGGATTTCCCGGCGTCTCGCCGTCCACCATTCTTCCCCAGCACTGTCCCCAACCCAAGGGTCGGCCGTCCACAGCGTGGATAACGCTCTCACCTCGATGAACGACACTTGATGACTCGTTGTGACCGGCCAGTTGCACAGGCTGTGGACAAACTCGTTCCACAGGTGCTCCGGTTCGGTGGACAACGTCGTCCACCGATAATCCCCAGGTCTGTCCCCAACTCGCGGCCGCCACGCGGGGCCTGCCGATCTCTTCCGGCATCCGGCAGGCGCACCGCCCGAGGCAACGCGACGAGCGGGGACGGCGGATTCCGCGGCCGCATGTCGGCGCCGCCCGCGCGGTCCGGGGTCAGAGGTCGGACGCGTCCAGGGACGACCCCAGGTCTTCCAGCCGGACCAGTTCGTCTTTCAGGGTGGCGCGTTGCGCGTCGGTGAGCGGTACCGCGCGCGCTTGGGCCAGGAGTGTGCGAGTGCGTTCGCGGTCGTCGAGGTGTAGCGCCATGTCGGCGCGCAGGGTGAGGGCCTTGACGCGTTCGGGCGCCGACAACGGTTCGTCGCCGGCGAGCAGCTTGTCGAGGACTCTGGCGGCTCCTTTGTGGTCCTCCTTGGAGTCGCCCAGGAGAACGGCCATGTGGAGGGCCTTCGCGACGGGCTCGGTGGGGACGGGCGAGTGCTCCAGGTCGTCCGAGATCTGCCGGCCGATGCGGAGTTGCACGCCGTCGGGGTCGGCGAGAAGGAACTGCCGCATGCCGTACGACATGTCCTTCAGGACGCTGATCCGGGGCAGGCCACGCGTCGGGATGCGACCCAAAGCCTCTTTAAGGCCGCTGCGGAACGACTCGTAGAGGACGTCCACGTCGTCGGTGACGACGTAGCACATGTGCATGGACGCGGACGGGTCGTGCTTCTTCCAGCCGTAGAACTGGAGGTCGATGTCCCCGTGGCGTACGGAGAGGTACGGGTTCGGGCGGGTCTGCCAGGAGACCTGCTCGAAACCCAGCGCCCGGTAGAACTCCCATGTGGCGCCGATCGAGCGGCACGGAAAGATCGGGATCGTTTTCTGGCCCATGCGGGCGAGCGTAAGCCGGTCACAGACGACTCGTCAAACTTGATTAGCTAATTCGGTTGGCCGCGGCCCGCCCCGCGGACAGACTCGGGGAATGAGCACGTTGACGCTGTGGCGGCCGGTCGGCCCCGCCGAGCTCGAACTGGTACGCGCCTCGGGCCGGCGTGCGTGGCCGCCGCGTCTGCCGGATCAGCCCATCTTCTATCCCGTCCTCAACGAGGAGTACGCCGTCAAGATCGCGCGGGACTGGAACGTCCCGGCGCACGGATCCGGATACGTGACGCGGTTCGCGGTGGACGCCGCGTTCGCCGAGCGTTACCCCGTCCGGCAGGTCGGTGGACGGACGATCCTGGAACTGTGGGTGCCCGCGGAGGAGCTCGCCGAGTTCAACGCCCACATCGTCGGCCGGATCGAGGTCGTCCACGAGTTCCGGGCGGGTGGGGGCGACGGTGCGTGAGCTGGTCCGGGCGGTCGACGAGCGGCGCCGGGGCGCCGGGCAGGAACTGGCGGGGTACGTCCTGGACGCCGCGGCCGGGCCGCCCGAGGCGGCCGAGCGGGTGCTGGACGGCCTTGCCGAGGCCACGCCGAGAACGTGGCTGCGGCTGGACGCGGCGCTGCGGTCCTGGTGGGCGTACGGACGTTCCGGCCGGTACGACACGGGCGCCCTGGGCACGCTGGTCGCGGCGTGTTCCGGGGACGGACGGCGGCGGGAGGAGGCCCTGGCGCGGGCGTGCATGAAGACCGATCGGCGGCTGCTGCCGATCCTCGTGATCCGGACGGCCGACTGGGTGCGTCCGGTCAGGGAGCGGGCGCAGGACGTTCTGGCGCGCGCGCTGGCCGAACCGCCGACGCTCACAGCCGTCGGTGTCGCGCTGGAGATGCGCGACTGGAGCCGTGGGGGACACGCCGTCGAGGTGATGAGCGAGGCCCTGCGAAACGTGCCCGGCGCGCGTGCGGCTACGCACCGCCCTACGCGCCGTCTTGCGTACGACCTATGGCACGAAAACGAGGCCCTGCATGAGGACGTCGTCAGAGGGGCCTTGACCGAGACAGACCCGGTGTCACGGCTCCGCTGTGCGGAGCACGTCGCCCAGTCGCAGGACGTCGCCGCACTGCAACGGCTCTTGGAATCGAAGTCCGTTCCCGTTCAGGTCGTCGCGCTCACCGAGTTGGTAAAGCTCGGACGCCCGGAGCACGGGCTGCCGTTCCTGACGGCGGGTTCGTCACCGCTGCGCGCGACCGCGCAGTGGGCCGCGCGGCGCGCCGGCGTGGACCCGGCCGTCCGCTACCGGGAGATGGACGACGCCGGGGCGCGCGGCCGGGTCGCGGGCCTCGGCGAATGCGGGGCCGCCGAGGATCTCGAGCTGATCGAGCCGTATCTCGGGCACGAGCGTCCGCGCGTGCGCGCCGAGGCCGTCCGCGCGTTCCACCGGCTCGGCGGGTCGGCGTCGCGGCTCGCGCCCATGTTCACCGATCCCGCACCGGTCGTCGTCCGTGCCGTGACGCGGGTCCTGCGCGGGGAGCGCGTCATGCCCGACAGGCGGTTGCGCCTCCTCCTGGCCGACCCCGGACGTCCCCGCCATGTGCGGCGTGCGGCGCTCGCGCTGTCGGCGGCGCGGGGTTCCTGGCCGCGGGTGGAGGCCGATCTCCTGCTGCTGCTCTCCGACGATCCGGAGCTCGCCGCGCCGGCGCGGAGCGACCTCGGCGCGTGGCTGCGCACGGAGGCCGCGCGGACCTACGGCGTCCCGTCGCCCGAGCGTCGCCGACGCGTCCGGGAGCTGATCGAGGCGGCGGCCCCGATCCTGGGGGACGATCGCGCCCGGACGGTGCGCTGGTACCTCGGCCTCGGCAGGTGAACGCGAATGTCCACAGGTTGTGGATAACCGTCGTCCCCAGGGGTGGACGACCGGTGACCCAGCGTCGTCCACCGATCTCCACAGGCCCTCCGTGCTGGGGAAACGCTTGTTCTCGCTGGTCGGAGGACTGCGCACACTTCTCGTCCACAAGTTGTGGATAACATGCTCCACACCCCTGGGGACGGCGCCGTCCCCAGGGCCGTCCCCAGGAAATCCCCAGGATCACGGTTCTCCCCACCCGCCGCCACCGGCCACACCGGCGGACGGACGGGACGTCAGGTCCGTTCGGCGAAACTCTCGACCTTCGCGATCGGGCCGGCCACCAGGATCACGTCGCTGTACTGCAGGACGGTGTCCGCCGTCGCGTACGTGAACTGTTCGCCCGGCGACTTCACGCACACGACGGTGACGCCGTGCCGGGACCGCAGGCGCGTCTCCCCCAGGGGCACGCCCTCGATGTCCTGGGGCGGGTGCGTCTTCACCAGCGCGAAGTCGTCGTCGATCTCGACGTAGTCGAGCATGCGGCCGCTGACGAGGTGCGCGACGCGCTCCCCCATGTCGTGCTCGGGCAGCACGATGTGGTGGGCGCCGATCCGTTCGAGGATGCGCTTGTGCTGATGCGTGACGGCCTTCGCCCAGATGTTGTCCACACCCAGCTCGACCAGGTGCGACGTCGACAGGATGCTGGCCTCGAGGTCGCCGCCGATCGCGACGACGCCGCGGTAGAACTCACCGACGCCGAGTTCGCGCAGGGCGTCGATGTCGGTGGAGTCGGCGGCGGCGATGTGCGTCAGCCGTCCCGACAGCGCCTGGACGACTTTGGGCCGGTGATCGATCGCGAGCACCTCGGTGCCGCGCTCGGCCAGTTCGAGCGAGAGCGCGGTGCCGAAACGGCCGAGGCCGATCACGACGACGGGGTCTCTTCTGCTGTCAGCCAACGATGGGTCGCTCCTCCGGTAGTTCGTAACGCCGGACGCGCCTGCGCAGCGCGAGCGCGGTGCCCAGGGTGAGCGGGCCGATGCGCCCGACGAACATCAGGACGATCAAGAGCACGTGTCCGGCCGCCGGGAGGTCGGCGGTGATCCCGGCGGACAGTCCCACGGTGCCGAACGCCGACACCACCTCGAACAGGACCCGGTCGAGGGAGTGGTCGGTGAGGATCATCAGGGTGACGGTGGCGGCCGCGACGAACCCCACGGCCAGCAGCACGATGCTCATCGCCTGCCGCTGCGTCCCGACGGGCAGCCGCCGGTTCCCCACGTTGACGTGCACGTCCCCGCGCATCTCCGCCCACAGGACGAACGCCAGCAGCCCGAACGTCGTCACCTTGATCCCGCCCGCGGTGCCCGCGCTCCCGCCGCCGATGAACATCAGCACGTCCGTCACCAGCCAGCTCTCCGGCCGCATCGCGGACGTGTCGATGTTGTTGAAACCGGCGGTGCGCGGCATCACCGCCATGACGAACCCGGCGAGCCATCGGGAGGGCCGCGGGAGCGAGCCCAGAGTGTCCTCGTTGTTCCATTCGAGTGCCGTGAGCACCAGCGTCCCGCCGACGAGCAGGACGGCGGACGTCGTGACGGTGACGCGGGTCAGGATCGACCACGAGCGGGGGCGCCGCCACCGGCGCGCCAGCTCGAACCATACCGGGAAGCCCAGCCCGCCGACGATGATCGCCGCACAGATCGGGAGGCAGATCCAGGGGTCGGTCACGAACCGCATGAGGCTGTCGGACCACAGCGCGAAGCCGGCGTTGTTGAACGCGGACACCGAGTGGAAGACGCCCAGGTAGGCGGCGCGTCCCAGCGGTTCGCCGTATCCGAACGCGAACCGGGCGGTCAGCAGTACCGCGATGACCGATTCGCAGCTCAGGCTGAACACGACGATGTTCCGCACAACGCGGCGTACGTCCGTCATCTGCAACGTCTTCGTCTCCGCCTGGGCCGCCATGCGCGCGCGCAGCCCAACCCGTCCGGACAGGAGGATCGCGAAGAGGGTCGCGAGGGTCATCAGGCCGAATCCGCCGACCTGGATCAGGCACAGGATGACGATCTCGCCGAACGTCGACCAGTGGGCCGGGGTGTCCACGGTGATCAGGCCGGTCACGCACACCGCGGACGTCGCGGTGAACACGGCGTCCAGGAGGTCGGCCCGCCCGGGGCCCTGGCGGGCGGCCGGGAGCGCCAGCAGCAGCGTCCCCACAAGGATCGTCGCCCCGAACCCGGTGACGACGACCTGGGCCGGATGCTGGAACCGCTCCAGCAGCACCGTCCCCCAGGGCGTGAGCCCACGCCGCCGCAACCGAACCCGCCCGACCACGTCCTTCTCTCCTCGCCGACCATGTCAAGGGCCGACAAATCGGGATACGGCCCGGCATGTGAAGGTACCGGCAAAACCCCCGTGTCAGAGCCACCCCGCCCCGGCGTCCGGAGGCGTCAACCCACGATGGGCCGCTCCTCGGGGAGTTCGTACCGCCTCGTGCGCTTGCGAAGCGCCAGCGCCGTCGCCAATGTCAGCGGGCCGATACGGCCGACGAACATCAGCACGACCAGCATCACCTCGCCCGACAGCGGCAGATCCCCCGTGATGCCCGTGGACAGTCCCACCGTCGCGCACGCCGACACCACCTCGAACAGCACCCGGTCGAGGGAGTAGTCCGTCAGCGCCATGAGCACGATCGTCGCGACCGTCATGAGCCCGGCGCTCAGCAGGACGATCGCCATCGCCTGCCGCGGCGTCCCGACCGGCAGCCGCCGGTTCCCCACGTTGACGTGCGCGTCTCCCCGCATCTCCGCCCACAGGACGAACGCCAGCAGCCCGAACGTCGTCACCTTGATCCCGCCCGCGGTGCCCGCGCTTCCGCCGCCGATGAACATCAGCACGTCCGTCATCAGCCAGCTCTCCGGCCGCATCGCGGACGTGTCCACGCTGTTGAACCCGCCGCTGCGGGGCATCACCGACAACACGATCCCCGCCAGCCACCGCGTCGGCCGCGGACGCGTCCCCAGCGTGTCCGGGTTGTTCCACTCGAGCGCGGTGAGGACGAACGCCCCGAGGACGAACAGGACGGTCGTCGTCCCGACGGTGACGCGCGTCAGGATCGACCACGAGCGGGGACGCCGCCACCGGCGCGCCAGCTCGAACACCACCGGGAAGCCGAGCCCGCCGATCACGACGGCCGCGCAGATCGGGATGCAGATCCACGGGTCGCCGACGAACCCGGAGATGCTGTCCGGCCACAGCGTCAGTCCCGCGTTGTTGAACGCCGACACCGCGTGGAACGCGCCGAGATAGGCGGCGCGCCCCCACGACTCCCCGTAGCCCAGCGCGAGACGGCACGCCAGCACGACCGCGACCACGGCCTCGCACGTCAGGCTGAACAGCACGACGTTCCGCACGACGCGGCGCACGTCCGTCATCTGCAGCGTCTTCGTCTCGACCTGGGCCGCCATGCGCGCGCGCAGCCCCACCCGTCCGGACAGCAGGATCCCGAACAGCGTCGCCACCGTCATCAGCCCGAGGCCGCCGACCTGCATCAGCCCCATGATCACGAGTTCGCCGAACAGGGACCAGTGCGTGCCGGTGTCCTGGGTGATCAGCCCGGTGAGGCACACCGCGGTCGTCGCGGTGAACAGCGCGTCGATCGGGTCGGCCGCGGGCTCGTCGGCGGTGGCGTGCGGCACCGACAGCAGCGCCGCCCCGATCAGGATGGTGACCCCGAACCCGGTGACGACGACCTGCGCCGGATGCTGGAACCGCTCCAGCAGGGCGGCACCGCGCGGCTTCAACCGTCCGCCCCCGCCGAGCCCGCGCCGGGACGACCGCCGGCCCGCTGCCGGGCGCGGACCGCCTGATCAGTCCGGCATGCCACCACAGAACGCACGCGCCGACCGTACCGGCAATCCGCACGTGCCCGGTTCGATTTCGCCCCGGACGCCCCGCTCGGCCGTCCGGAACGCGAAAACCCCCCACCGGACCCGGCGGGGGGTTCTTCGTGCTGGTGGGCCTAGGTGGACTTGAACCACCGGCCTCATCCTTATCAGGGATGCGCTCTAACCGACTGAGCTATAGGCCCGCACTGCGGCCGTCCTTGGCGGCGCAACGAGAGATTACCCCATATGGAGCGGCAACCGGAAATCGATAACGGACGGCCGCGGCGGAGCGGGCGCGCTGGGGCTACTCGGCCTCCTTGAGGGTCACCTCGACGCCGCCCACGAGATCCGCGGTGAGGTTATAGATCACCGACCCGACCGTGGACAGGGCCGTGATGAGCAGGACGTTCAGGGCGCCCACCAGCACCGTGTAGCCGAAGATGCGGAAGAACGAGAACCAGCTCGCGGAGTCGACGCCGGTGGTCGAGCCGTCGTCGCCCTCGGTGAGGCTGTTGATCGTGTCGCTGAGCGCGTCGAACACGCCGAGGCCGGACAGGATCACGTACAGGACCACGACGGCGACCAGCAGGACCACGAAGCAGACCAGCGACAGGACGAAGCTGAACTTCATCACCGACCACGGCTCGAGCCGGGCGAGCTGAAGCTGCGCCTTGCGGGCCGGCTTCCCGTCGCCCTTCCCGTCGCCCTTGCCGCCGGGCTTGCCGGACGCGCCGCGCTGCGTCGCCGCCGTGGCCGGACGGTCGCGCAGGACGGTGCCCGCGAACCCGCCGCCCGCCGCCCCGGAGCCGGACGGCGGCGCCTGCGAGCCCGCAGGGACGGACGCGGCAGACGCGGCCGTCGGCGCCGGCCGGGGCGAGGGGGCGGGCTGCTCGGTGCGGCCCGCGGAGACGGACGAGGCGGGCTCGGCGGGCTTGGCCCAGTCCGAGCCCCCGGACGAACCCGACGACGAACCCGACGAGGCGGACGAGGCGCTCGACGGGGTCTTCGAGGTCTTCGCCCCGGACGTCCCCTTGGAGTTCGACGCGCCGGGAGCGTCCTTCGCGGCGCCCTTGGCCGCCGCCGACCCCTTCGAGGCGGACGAACCCGTCGAGGAGTTCGCGCCCTTGGAGTTCGCCGACCCGTCCCCGGAGGCGTCGACGACCGTGTCGTCGGCCGACGCCGCCGGACCGGACCCGGCTTCGGGCTCGTCCTCGACCTTGGCCAGGTCGGTCCGGGTCTCCTCGACCGACCCGCCGGCGTCGGCCTTCGTCTCGTCGCGGCCCGGCTTCGCGGAGGCGGCCGCGGCGACCGTCCTGCCGCCGCCGGGCTTCTTCGCGCTCCCCTTGCCGGAGCCGCCCTTGTTCTCGCC
Organism: Actinomadura sediminis; assembly: GCF_042675525.1. Taxonomy (NCBI): domain Bacteria; kingdom Bacillati; phylum Actinomycetota; class Actinomycetes; order Streptosporangiales; family Thermomonosporaceae; genus Actinomadura; species Actinomadura sediminis. The sequence continues at coordinate 124,467 of NZ_JBHTJA010000003.1, read as the reverse complement.
GGGCTCGGTGCTCACGTGTCGTCCTCCTGGCCTAGCGGCGGGACGAGACCGGCTCCGTTACTCGTCCTCGCCACTCTCGGCTTCCTCTGCGTCATCCATGGACTCTACGTTCCTCGCGATGGCCACGACGCTGTCCCCGTCGGCGAGGTTCATCAACCGCACGCCCATGGTCTGCCTGCCGGACTGCTTGATCTCGGCGGCGGTGGTGCGGATGACGCCGCCGTTGGACGTCATCGCGAACACCTCGTCGTCCGGGCCGACCATGAGGGCCCCTACCAACGTGCCGCGCGCCTCAACGATCTTAGCGGTGAGGACTCCCTTACCCCCACGTCCTTGCAGCGGATACTGGTCGACCGGCGTCCGCTTCGCGTAGCCGCCCTCCGTGGCGACCAGGACGTCCTGCGCGCTGCCCTGCGTGACCAGCATGTTGAGGACCTCCTGGTCCTCCTCGAACCGCATGCCGATCACGCCGGACGTCGCGCGGCCCATCGGGCGCAGCGAGTCGTCGTCGGCGCGGAACCGGATCGCCTGCGCGCCGGTCGACACCATGAGCAGGTGGTCGTCGGACGACACGAGCCGCGCCGCGATCACCTCGTCGTCGTCCACCAGGTTGATCGCGATGATGCCGCCGGTGCGGGGCGAGTCGAAGTCGCGCAGCGCGGTCTTCTTGACGCGGCCCTTCTTGGTGGCGAGCACGAGGTAGGGCGCCACGTCGTAGTCGCGCAGGTCCATGACCTGGGCGATGTGCTCGTCCGGCTGGAACGCCAGCAGGTTCGCGACGTGCTGCCCGCGCGAGTCGCGGCCGGCGTCCGGCAGTTCGTACGCCTTCGCCCGGTACACGCGGCCCTTGTTGGTGAAGAACAGGATCCAGTGGTGCGTCGTGGTGACGAAGAACTGGTCGACGATGTCGTCCTGCTTCAGCTGCGCGCCGCGCACGCCCTTCCCGCCGCGCTTCTGCGCCCGGTACAGGTCGGTGCGGGTGCGCTTCGCGTAACCGCCGCGGGTGATGGTGACGACGACGCCCTCTTCGGCGATCAGGTCCTCGTAGGAGACGTCGCCGTCGAACGGGATGATCTGGGTGCGGCGCTCGTCGCCGAACTTCTCGACGATCGGATCGAGCTCCTCGCCGACGATCCGGCGCTGCCGCTCGGGGGAGCCGAGGATGTCGTTGTAGTCGGCGATCTCCGCCATGAGCTTGTCGTACTCGTCGGTGATCTGCTGGCGTTCCAGGGCGGCGAGCTTGCGGAGCTGCATGTCCAGGATCGCCTGCGCCTGGATCTCGTCGATCTCCAGCAGGTTCATCAGGCCGCGCTGCGCCTCCGACGCGGACGGCGACCGGCGGATCAGCGCGATGACCTCGTCGATGCGGTCGAGGGCCTTCAGCAGGGCGCGCAGGATGTGGGCGCGCTCCTCCGCCTTGCGCAGCAGGAACCGGGTGCGGCGGACGATGACGTCGATCTGGTGCGCGACCCAGTGCCGGACGAACTGGTCGAGACGGAGCGTGCGGGGAACCCCGTCGACGAGCGCGAGCATGTTCGCGCCGAACGTCTCCTGCAGTTGCGTGTGCTTGTACAGGTTGTTGAGGACGACCTTCGCTACCGCGTCCCGCTTGAGGACGATCACGAGCCGCTGGCCCGTCCGCCCGGACGTCTCGTCGCGGACGTCCGCGATGCCGTCCAGCTTCCCGTCCTTGACCCCGTCGGCGATCTTGAGGGCGAGGTTGTCGGGGTTGACCTGGTAGGGGAGTTCGGTGACGACGAGGCAGGTGCGGCCCTGGATCTCCTCGACCTCGACGACCGCGCGCATCGTGATCGAGCCGCGGCCGGTGCGGTACGCCTCCTCGATGCCCTTGCGGCCGACGATCAGCGCGGCGGTGGGGAAGTCGGGGCCCTTGATCCGCTCGATCAGCGCCTCGAGCAGCTCCTCGTCGGACGCGCCGTAGTTGTCCAGGTACCACCGGACGCCGGCGGCGACCTCCCGCAGGTTGTGCGGCGGGATGTTCGTCGCCATCCCCACCGCGATTCCCGCGGACCCGTTCACCAGCAGGTTCGGGTACCGCGACGGCAGGACGTCCGGTTCCTGCGAGCGGCCGTCGTAGTTCGGGGTGAAGTCGACGGTCTCCTTGTCGATGTCGCGCAGCAGCTCCATCGCCAGGGGCGCCATCCGGCACTCGGTGTACCGCATGGCCGCGGCCGGGTCGTTGCCGCGCGAGCCGAAGTTCCCGTTGCCGTCCACCAGCGGGTACCGCATCGACCACGGCTGCGCCAGCCGCACCAGCGCGTCGTAGATGGCCGAGTCGCCGTGCGGGTGGTAGTTCCCCATGACGTCCCCGACGACGCGCGCGCACTTGAAGTACCCGCGGTCGGGGCGGTACCCGCCGTCGTACATCGCGTACAGGACGCGGCGGTGCACCGGCTTGAGCCCGTCGCGGACCTCGGGAAGCGCGCGCGCGACGATGACCGACATCGCGTAGTCGAGATAGCTCTTCTGCATCTCGACCTGAATGTCGACAGGTTCGATCCGTTCGCCCGGGTGGCCGCCCGCCGTGGTCATGTCCGTCACTTAGCTGACCTCTTCTGCTTGAAGGGAAGGAAGTACGTTCGCCGCTACGGTTCGGGCCGCTGGGAGCCCGGCCCGTCCCCGGACCTCAGATGTCGAGGAAGCGCACGTCCTTGGCGTTGCGCTGGATGAACTCGCGGCGCGGTTCGACTTCCTCGCCCATGAGCACGCTGAACAGCTCGTCCGCCTGGGCCGCGTCGTCGAGCTGCACCTGCAGGAGCACCCGGTTCTCGGGGTTCATCGTGGTGTCCCACAGTTCGTTGGCGTTCATCTCGCCGAGACCCTTGAACCGCTGCACCAGGTCGCGGGGGCGCGGGTCGCGCTTGCCGGCGGCGATGCCCGCCTCGATGACGGCGTCGCGCTCGGCGTCGGAGAACGCGTAGTCGACCTCGTTCCCCCGGGAATCCCACTTGATCTTGTAGAGCGGCGGCTGCGACAGGTACACGTGGCCGGCCTCGATCAGCGGCTTCATGAACCGGAACAGCAGCGTCATCAGCAGCGTGTTGATGTGGTGGCCGTCGACGTCCGCGTCCGACATCAGGATGATCTTGTGGTAGCGGAGCCGGGAGATGTCGAACTCGTCGTGCACGCCGGTGCCCAGCGCCGTGATGATCGCCTGGACCTCGTTGTTCTTGAGGATCTTGTCGATCCGCGCCTTCTCGACGTTCAGGATCTTTCCGCGGATCGGGAGGATCGCCTGGAACTGGACGGCGCGGCCGCCCTTCGCCGAGCCGCCCGCCGAGTCGCCCTCGACGATGTACAGCTCCGACTGGGCCGGGTCCGTGGACTGGCAGTCCGACAGCTTGCCGGGCAGCGACGTCGTCTCCAGCAGGCTCTTGCGGCGCGTCAGATCCCGCGCCTGCCTCGCCGCGACCCGCGCGCGCGCCGCCTGCGACGCCTTGTTGATGATCTCCTTGGCCTCGCCCGGGTTCTCCTCGAACCAGTCGCGGAGATACACGTTGCAGGCCCGCTGGACGAACGACTTCGCCTCGGTGTTCCCGAGCTTCGTCTTCGTCTGCCCCTCGAACTGCGGGTCGGCGAGCTTGATCGAGATGATCGCGGTGAGACCCTCGCGGACGTCCTCACCGGTCAGGTTGTCGTCCTTGTCGCGCAGCAGCCCCTTGTCGCGGGCGTACCGGTTGACGATCGTGGTGAGCGACGCGCGGAACCCCTCCTCGTGGGTGCCGCCCTCCGCCGTGTTGATCGTGTTCGCGAAGGTGTGGACCGACTCGGCGTACGACGAGTTCCACTGCATGGCGATCTCGACCGACATGCCCTCGGTGTGGTCCTCGAAGTAGACGACCGACTCGTGGACCGCCTCCTTGCGGGCGTTGATGTAGCGGACGAAGTCCTCGATGCCGCCGTCGTAGTGGTACCGGACGACGCGCGGTTCGCCGTCCCCGTCCCCGTTCGCGTGGTCGGCGCGCTCGTCCCGCAGGGTGATCGACAGCCCGCGGTTCAGGAACGCCATCTCCTGCATGCGCCGCGACAGCGTCTCGAAGTTCCACTCGGTGGTCTCGAAGATGTCCGGGTCGGGCCAGAAGGTGATGCGGGTGCCCGTCTCCGACGTCTCCTCGCCCCTGCGCAGCTCCGTCTCCGGGCCCTGCCACGTGTACGACTGCCGCCAGACATACCCGTCGGTGCGCACCTCCGCCTCGAGCCTGGTGGACAGCGCGTTCACCACCGCGGAGCCGACGCCGTGCAGGCCGCCGGACACCGCGTAGGACTTGCCGTCGAACTTGCCGCCCGCGTGCAGCGTGGTCAGCACCAGCTCGATGGCCGGCCGCTTCTCCACCGGGTGCTCGCCGACCGGGATGCCGCGCCCGTTGTCGAGCACGCTCACGCCGCCGTCGTCCAGCAGCGTCACCACGATCTCGTCGGCGTAGCCCGCGAGGGCCTCGTCGACCGAGTTGTCCACGATCTCGTAGACCAGGTGGTGGAGGCCGCGCTCACCCGTGGAGCCGATGTACATGCCCGGGCGTTTGCGCACCGCCTCGAGACCTTCAAGGACAGTGATCGAACTAGCGTCGTACGCCAAAGGAGATCCTCCTGCCGGGGATGTCTGCCGCCCCGCGTCCGGAGGGAGCGCGGTGTGCCCCGTAACACACATGAGGGCGCCCCTGTGCTCTGCTCACACCTGGTCAGAGCCCCGGGCACCCCACGGCGGCGCAGCATCCTGTACCCGATGTCATTCTACCGGGTCGCACGGCGAAAAGTGGCACTCACGCGGCGCTGTGTGCGCGTGTGGCGGCCGAGTGGAACCGGAGGCACATCCCCCCATGGATCTGGGGTAGTTCTTTGGCCTACGGCGCGCTCGTCGCCGAACTCGTCGCCCTGCATCCCGAACAGATGTTCTCACCCGGCACTGACAAGGTCGGCGGTTCCGGGCCTCAGCGGGCGCGCCACGCCCCGCCGCGCCGCGGACCCGACGACGGGCCGACCACCTTCACCCGCCGGACCGTCCCGTGGCCCAGCTCCTGGTTGAGCCGCCGCACGAGGTTCGACGACAGCAGCCGTAGCTGCGTCGCCCACGTCGCCGAGTCCGCGGCGATCGTCAGCTCGCCGTCCTCGAAGTGCTCCGGCCGGGTGTGCTCGGCCAGCTCGGGCCCCACGATCCCCGCCCAGTTGCCGAACACGCCCCCCACCGCCGCGCGCTGCTCCCAGCCGCGGGTCGCCAGCAGGTCGCGGATCGCGGCCCCGAACTGCTTCGGGTCCCCGCCGCGCCCCGGGTCCCGGCTCCGCACCGGCAGGCCGCCGCCCTTGCGCCGGTTCTTGTGCCCGGGGAGGGTGCCCCGCTTCAGCGCGTCCGCCTTCGCCTGCGCCAGCGCCTCCCGCGCCAGCTCGATCCCCGACTTCCCGGACGCGGCCGGCGGATCGGCGGGACGCGCCGAATCGTCCCCGCCGCCGGGCGTGTCGGCGGCGTCGGCGCCGTCCACATCCTGTGGATCCTCGCTCATGTCACCCTCCTCCCCACAGCCTGTGGACGACCATTCTGACCCCACCCCACGACACCTCCGCGGCCCGAGCCCCAGGACACCCACGGCGCAGCGCCACCACGAGGCAGCGGCGGGCACCCGTTGCGCGGGCCGTCGCCGAACGAACGGCCACCGTGCGGGACGGCGTTCGTGGACGTCACTCGCGGACGACTTGGCCGTCCGTCACGGCGAACGTCGCGCCCGTCAGTTCCTCCGGCACGTCGGCGGGCACGGCCGCGGTGATCAGGACCTGTTCGGCCTGCGCGACCATCTCGGCGAGGCGGCTGCGGCGCCCCGCGTCCAGTTCGGCGAAGACGTCGTCGAGGATCAGCACCGGGTCGTCGCCGTCCGCCCGCAACAGGTCGAACGCGGCGAGCCGCAGCCCCAGCGCGAACGACCAGGACTCGCCGTGGCTCGCGTAGCCCCGGGCGGGCAGGTCCCCCAGCCGCAGGACGAGCTCGTCCCGATGAGGCCCCACGAGACTGACGCCCCGTTCGAGTTCCTGCTTCCGCGTGTCCGCCGCGGCCGCGAGAAGCTGCTCGGCGAGTTTTCCACGATCTGTGGACAACTCGGCGTCGCCCAGCGAGCTCCGGTACCGCAGATCCGCGGCGCCGCCGCCCGGGGCGAGGGCCTCGTACGCGCGCGCGACGAGCGGCCGGAGCGCACCCACGAGGTCGAGCCGCGCGGCCAGCAGCTCGGCGCCGGTCCGGGCGAGGTGCGAGTCCCACACGTCCAGGGTCGCGAGGACCTCCGGGCCCGGCGCACGCCGGTGCGCCGCCGCCGACTTGAGCAGGGCGTTGCGCTGCTTGAGCACCCGGTCGTAGTCGGACCGGACCCCCGCGAAGCGCGGCGCGCGCGCGGTCAGCAGCTCGTCCATGAACCGGCGGCGCTCCCCCGGGTCCCCCTTGACGAGCGTGAGGTCCTCGGGGGCGAACAGCACGGTCCGGACCATCCCCAGGATCTCGCGCGGCCGGGGGACGGGCGACCGGTTCAACCGCGCCCGGTTCGCCTTCCCGGGGTTGATCTCCAGCTCGATGAGGGCCTTGCGGTCGTCCTTCACCGCGCCGACGCGGACGATCGCGCGCGGCGCGCCGTGCCGGACGAGCGGCGCGTCCGTCGAGGCCCGGTGGCTCCCGTGCGACGCGACGTACCCGACGGCCTCGACCAGGTTCGTCTTGCCCTGGCCGTTCGGCCCCACGAACGCGGTGACCCCCGGCTCGAGCGCGACCTCGGCGGTCGCGTACGAGCGGAAGTCCTGCAGCGAAAGGTGGGCGACGTGCACGGAACATGAGCGTAGAGCCTCCCGCCCCCTGCCCTGCCCACGCCGCCGGACGGTACATGCCCTGGACGCCCGCTCCACCGCGCACGAAAACCACAAGCTGTGGACAACTCGCACCTGCTGTGGCCCCACTGGTCCCCGGCCCACGCGCCCGCCCACGTCCCGAGGATCACCATGCAGCGCGCGTACCGGGCCGTGGGCTTGTCGGGCCATCTGCGCGCGGGGGCGTCCGCGCCGTCCACACGCCGCGCCGTCCGCGCCGTGGGGAGCCCCGGGCCGTCCGCGCCGCGCCGTGGGCGTACCGGGCAGTCCATGCGGGGCCATCTGCGCGCTGGGCCGTCCGCACGCCGTTGGGCGTTCGGGTGGGGGCGGGCGCCGCCCGCTCCGGGGGGCCGACCCCGCTTCGAGTGTCGAGGGTCGTCCCCCGGGGGTGCTGGAAATCCACGGGGTGTGGATAACCGCCGCCGAGGCGGTCGGGGCGCGGCCTCGGGGGCGGGGGCGGGGGTGCTGCCCGCGGCGCGTCAGACGGCGGGCGGGGGCACGTCGGCGCCGGGGGAGTCGGCGCCCTTGGCCGACTCGACGGCGTGGCCGCCGAACTGGTTGCGCAGGGCGGCGACGACGCGCATGGCGGGGGAGTCGTCCTGGCGGGAGGCGAAGCGGGCGAAGAGGGACGCGCTGATCGCGGGCAGCGGGACGGCGTGGTCGACGGCGGCCTGGACGGTCCAGCGGCCCTCGCCGGAGTCGTTCGCGTAGCCGCGGATGTCGTCGAGCTCGGGGTCCTCGGCGAGCGCGCGGTTCATCAGGTCGAGCAGCCACGACCGGATGACCGTGCCCTCCTGCCAGCTCCGGAACGTCTCGGGCACGTTCGTCACGACGTCGCTGGCCTCGATCAGCTCGTAGCCCTCGCCGAAGGCCTGCATCATCGCGTACTCGATGCCGTTGTGGACCATCTTCACGAAGTGGCCCGCGCCGACCTTGCCGGAGTGGACGAACCCGAACTCGCCCTCGGGCTTGAGCGTCTCGAAGATCGGCATGAGGCGGCGGACGTGCTCCTCTTCGCCGCCGACCATGAGCGCGTAGCCGTTCTCGAGGCCCCACACGCCGCCGCTGACGCCGCAGTCGATGAACCCGATGCCCTTGGCCGCGAGCTCCTCGCCGTGCTTCTGGTCGTCCACATAGTGTGAATTGCCGCCGTCGACGACGATGTCGCCCTCGTCGAGGATCTCGCCGAGGCCGTTGATCGTGTCCTGGGTGGGGCGGCCGGCGGGCACCATCACCCACACGGCGCGCGGCGGGGACAGCCGCTCGGCGAGCTCCCGCAGCGAGCCGACGTCGCTCAGCGCGGGATCGCGGTCGTAGCCGACGACCGTGTGACCGCCGCGGCGCAGCCGCTCGGCCATGTTGCCGCCCATCTTGCCCAGGCCGATGATGCCCAGCTCCATGTTCACTCCCCTGTGCTCGTCTGCGCGCGCGCCGGTCGGGACGCGCGCCGATCCGCGAGGGCGGCTCCCCCGCGGATCGTCCGTCCCCCCTGTGATGCCCGTGAACCGATCCTTACCCGGACAGACGCACCGGCATGATCAGGTAACGGTAGTTCGGGTTCGCGCCCTCCTCCGGCGGCTTGCCGGTGAGCACGGCGGGCTTGGTCGGGGTCGTGAACGACAGCCGGGCGACGTCCGAGCCGATCGCCGACAGGCCCTCCTGCAGGAACCCGGGGTTGAAGGCGATGTCGATGTCCTCGCCGTCCAGGTTGGCCTCCAGCGCCTCGACGGCCTGCGCCTCGTCGCCCGTCCCGGCCTCGAGAACGACCTCGCCCTGGCGGAACGACAGCCGGACGGGCGTGTTCCGCTCGGCGACGAGCGAGACGCGCTTCACGGCCTCGATGAACGGCGCCGTGTGGATCTCGGCGTGCCCCGCGTACTCGCTCGGCAGCAGCGACCGGTACTTGACGAAGTCGCCGTCGAGCAGCCGGGACGTGGTGCGGCGGCCGCCGCCCGCGAACCCGATCATGCCGTCGCCGGCGCCGGACGTGCCGCCGAGCGCGATCGACACCTCGGCGCCGGACGTCAGCGACTTGGCGGTGTCGGCGAGCGTCTTGGCCGGGACGAGCGCGACGGCGGAGAAGTCGGGGCGCTCGGGCTTCCAGTGCAGCTCGCGAACGGCGAGGCGGTACCGGTCGGTGGACGCGAGCGTGACGGTCTCGCCCTCGATCTCGACGCGGACGCCGGTGAGCATCGGGATCGTGTCGTCCTTGCCCGCGGCGATCGCGACCTGGGCGACGGCGGCGGCGAACTCGTCGCTGCCGACGGAGCCCGCGGCGGGGGGCATCTCCGGCAGGGTCGGGTAGTCCTCCACGGGCATGGTGAGGAGTGTGAACTTCGCGCTGCCGCAGCGCACCATCACCTTCGCCCCGTCGGTGGTGATCTCCACAGGGTGGGGAGGAAGGTTGCGGCTGATCTCGGCGAGCAGCCGGCCCGACACGAGGACGGTCCCGGCCTCCTCGACGTCGATGTCGGTGGAGACCTGTGCGGAGACCTCGTAGTCGAACGCCGAGAGCCGCAGCCGGTCCTCGTTGCCCTCACCCCCGGCCTCGATGTGCATGCCCGCCAGGACCGGGACCGGTGGACGGGGCGGCAGCGTGCGTGCCGTCCAGGCCACGGCGTCGGCGAGGGCGTCTCTGTCGATGCGGAACTTCAAGGGGACCCGCCTCCTGCAGGTGTCGGACAACGGTTCGGTGCGAGCACCTCGGTCCGGGCTCTCGGGGCGCGTTTTCCCCAGGCCCGAAGTTGAGGTGAATCTTTTCTTGGGTAGAGAACAGGTGTGGTCTTAGTAGTAGGGGCTGTGGACAGTGTGGACAGAGGCCATCGTCCCAGGTGAGGCCCCGTATTTTTGTCCACGGGCGGGCTGTGTACGAGCTGTGGAGGACGAGGGCCCCCTGTGGAGGGCGATTCTGTGCCCACAGGCCGTCCCCAGGTCATCCACCGGTTATCCACGAGTTTTCCACGGGTTCTCCACCCTGGTCGGGTGGATCCGGCGGGACGGGTGAGGCGGCGGCTCGTTCGTCCACCGTTCGTCCCCAGGTCGTCCCCAGCTTTTCCACTGGTTTTCCCCAAGAGGCGGGCGCCGGTGCACGGCCCGTCCACAGTCGTCCACACTTCGTCCTCAGGTTTTCCACGGGTTGTCCACGGGGTTATCCACCAAAATCCCCAGGGTTTTCCACAACCTGTGAGTAGCTGCTTCCGTTTTGCCGAGAGGGCGGAAAATGTCGTTTCTGTTCCGCCCGTCGGCTGTGGACGACGGGAACGGCGGTCGTCCACAGTCCCGGAGAGGGAGTTTTCCACAGGTCGCGCCCCTGTGGTCAGTGCTTGCTCGCCTGATGCTTGATCCGCCCGGTCAGCTCCGTGACCTGGTTGTAGATCGCGCGCCGCTCCGCCATCAGCGACCGGATCTTCCGATCGGCGTGGATCACCGTGGTGTGGTCGCGGCCGCCGAACTGCTGCCCGATCTTGGGCAGCGACAGGTCGGTCAGCTCCCGGCACAGGTACATCGCGATCTGCCGGGCGGTCACCAGCATCCGGGACCGCGACGGCCCGCACAGGTCGTCGATCGTCGTCCCGAAGTACTCGACGGTCTGCGCCATGATCATCGCCGCGGTGATCTCCGGCCCGGTGTCGTTCGGGATGAGGTCCTTCAGCACGATCTCGGCGAGCCGCATGTCCACCGACTGCCGGTTCAGGCTCGCGAACGCCGTCACCCGGATCAGCGCGCCCTCCAGCTCCCGGATGTTCGTCGCGATCTGCGAGGCGATGAACTCCAGGACGTCCGGCGGCGCGGCCAGCCCCTCCTGCCGGGCCTTCTTCTGCAGGATCGCGATCCGCGTCTCCAGCTCGGGCGGCTGGACGTCGGTCGTCAGCCCCCACTCGAACCGGTTGCGCAGCCGGTCCTCCAGCGTCACCAGCTCCTTGGGCGGACGGTCGCTGGAGATCACGATCTGCTTGCTGGCGTTGTGGAGGGTGTTGAAGGTGTGGAAGAACTCCTCCTGCGTCTGCTCCTTGCCTTCAAGGAACTGGATGTCGTCGACGAGGAGGATGTCCACGTCCCGGTAGCGGCGGCGGAACCCGTCCGCCTTGCCGTCCCGGATCGAGTTGATGAAGTCGTTCGTGAACTCCTCCGAGCTCACGTACCGGACGCGCGCCCCGTTGAAGAGGCTCTGCGCGTAATGGCCGATCGCGTGGAGAAGGTGCGTCTTGCCGAGACCCGAGTCGCCGTAGACGAACAGCGGGTTGTACGCCTTCGCCGGCTGCTCCGCCACCGCGACCGCCGCCGCGTGCGCGAAACGGTTCGAGGACCCGATGACGAACGTCTCGAACGTGTACTTCGGGTTCAGCCGCGCGTGCTCGGACGTCCCGGCGCCCGACCCGCCGCCGGACCCGTGCGTCCCGCCGCCGGGCGCTCCGGCCGGAGCACCGCCGGGGCCGCGCCCGTCGGCGGCGTCCTCGTCGCGGTACGCCTCATCCCCGCGGTACTGCTCGGGATACGACTGCTCGGCGCCCGGGAACGGGCCTTCGCCGTGCCCCGTGTCGCCTCCGGGCTCGCGCTCCTTGCCCTCCGCGTGTCCGCCGGGACGCAGCGGGCCGAGCGTCCGGTCGTTCAGATGCGAGGGCGCGTGCGGCGGACGTCCGGGAGCGTCGCCCCCGAACCCCTCGGAGCCGCCGTACTCGGGCCCGTACCCCTCAGATCCCCCGAAGCCGGAGTTCTCGGGGCCGCCGTACGCGTCTTTGCCGTATCCCTCGTTCCCGTACCCCTCGTTCCCGTACTCGCCCGTTCCGGGAGGGCGCGCGCGATAGCCCTGGCGGCCGTCGAACGGGCCGGGACGGGACGAACCGAACGGGGGCTGCCGGGGCGTGGAGGGGTAGCCGCTCCCATGCTCGCCCTCCCGGGGCGGCCATCCACGATCGTCCTCCCCCTGTGGATAACCGCCGGGGCCGTGGGGAACGCCGGGCTGCTGCCGGTACCCCTGCTCGCCGTACCCCTGCTCGCCGTACCCGGAGTCCCCGTACGACTGCTCCTGGTACTGGCGGTCGGAGAACTGCGCGTCCCCGCGCTGGTCGCCGTACGGACGTTCCCCTTCGTGGGGACGCTCGTGCGCGCGCTCGTGGGAACGGTCATGGGGGCGATCGTGCGGACGGTCGCCATAGGAAGAAGGTGCCGGTTCCTGCGGGCCGCCGAGGCCCGGGATCGGCGCGGACAGCGGCTCGCCGCCCGCGCGGGGGCCGCCGGGGCCGGGCACCGAGGACGCCGGCGGTTCCGGCTGGACCGTCACCGCGACGCGGATCTCGCGGCCCAGCTCACGGGAGAGGGCCTGCGTGATCAGGCTGCGCAGGCGCGTCTCCAGGGCGTCCTTGGCGAACTCGTTCGGCGCCGCGAGGAGGGCCGTGCCCTCGACGAGCGCCAGCGGGCGGACCATCGGCAGCCATGCGCGGTAGCTCGGAGACAGATCGCTCTCGGACAGTGCGGTGAGGGTGCGGGCCCAGACCGATCCGAGATCCTGACCGTCCATGCGCAAGGTCCCCTCCCCACATCTCCGTCGAACGGAGTACCTGACCGCCCTGCTTTTCCGCGGGTCGCGTCCCGCCTCGTGGGGCACGTCCGCGATGCGGAAGCCCTACTCTCTCACGAGTTGTCCACAGAGTTTTCCACATGCTGTGCATAGTGGAGCGGCGCCTGTGTATAACTCTCAGGCGCGTTCTGGACGAACGGTCGCGAGGTGCCCGGCCACAGAAAAGCCGGTGCGAAAAGGAGTACAGGTTCGGGGGGATTCAGCGTGTGATGCCGACAACAGATGGCCGAAGAGGCGTCGGCTCGCCCGGAAGACCATAGCCGCTGTCCGGCGCACCCGCAACAGGAGTCGCCCCGTCCACCGCCCGCCCCGCCCGGACGCCCGTCCCGCGCGACTCTCGTGCCCGCGGGCGCCCGGCCGTCCGGCCGTCCACCGTCGAGGGCGCCCCTGTGGATAACTCTGGGGAAGCGCCGTCGTACGCCGCCGTCCGCGGCCGGACGGGCGGCCCGGACGCGCCCCGCCGGCCGCGTGCCGGGAGGAGCGTTCCGTTTGACCGGGTACTCGCCGAGCCCGTAATGTGCTGAGGTCGAGACGCATCGACGGAGATGCCGCGTGCCCGCCGACCGACCCACTGGGAAGAACGGGTGGGCCCCCGCTGCGGGGGACCAGACGCGGTCCTAGATGCGAGCCATCGAGTCTTAATGATCCGACCGCAGCACTGGAGCCTCAAGTGAGCAAGCGTACTTTCCAGCCGAACAACCGTCGTCGCCACAAGAAGCACGGCTTCCGGCTGCGGATGCGCACGCGTGCCGGGCGCGCCATCCTCGCCGAGCGCCGCCGCAAGGGCCGCGCCCGGGTCGCGGTCTGAGCCCTCCCCACCGTGCTGCCGTCCGGACACCGGATGCGGCGGCGGGACGACTTCACACTGGCCGTCCGGCGCGGTCGCCGCGCCGGACGGCCGACTGTCGTTGCACACCTGCTCCGCCGGGACGAAACGACCCCGCCGCTCGTCGGCTTCATCGTGTCGCGGGCCGTCGGCAACGCCGTCGTCCGCAACTCCGTGCGGCGCCGGCTGCGCCATCTGGTGCGGGCCGACCTGGACCGGCTGCCAGCGGGTAGCCTGCTCGTAGTACGCGCCAACCCCCCGTCGGGGACGGCGCGTCCTGACGAACTGGCCGCGGATCTGGAGTCGGCGCTCGACCGGCTGCTGCGGCCCGCGTCCAAGGGGCGGAGATGAGGAGTCGGCGGCGGGAGCCGAACCCCGCGCAGCACCCGGACGGGCCTCCCGGCCCGGTCGCCGCGGTGCTGATCCTTCTCGTCCGCGCCTACCGCCGCTTCTTGAGTCCCCTGCTCGGGCAGCAGTGCCGCTTCCGGCCCAGCTGCAGCGCGTACGGCCTGGAGGCGCTCCAGGTGCACGGGGCGCTGCGCGGCACGTGGCTGACGGCCCGCCGGATCGGTCGGTGCCACCCCTTCAACCCCGGGGGGTACGACCCGGTGCCCCCGAAGAAGGCGCCGGCGGCGGCTTCTTCGAACTCCGGCCGCGAGGACAGCGGCCCCGCCCTAGCAGAGCCCAAGGAGCTGCCCGGTGCTTGATTGGCTGTACGAGATCGTCTCTCAGCTCATCGTGTGGATTCACACGGGGCTGAGCACCTTCCTGCCGAAGGACAGTGGATGGGCCTGGGGCGGGTCCATCATCCTTCTGACCGTCCTGCTGCGGCTCGTCATGGTCCCGCTCTTCGTGAAGCAGATCCACGCTTCACGGAAGATGCAGGAGCTGGCGCCCAAGGTGCAGGCGCTGCGCAAGAAGTACAAGAACGACAAGCAGCGCCTCAACCAGGAGGTCATGAAGCTCTACCAGGAGAACGGCGCCAACCCGCTGTCGGGCTGCCTCCCGCTCCTGGTGCAGATGCCGGTCTTCATCGGCCTCTTCCAGACCCTCCAGCGCATCTCGGACGCGAAGGAGGGCGAGGGCGTCTTCGCGATGTCCGCCGACCTGGTCCAGAGCGCCCAGCACGCCAGCATCTTCGGCGCCCACATCCCGGACACGTTCCTCAACGCCTGGGGCGACGACCCCAAGAGCTGGACCGCGATCATCATCACGGCCATCGCCGTGGTGATCAGCTCCTGCACGACGTTCTTCACGATGCGCGCCAGCATGAAGCGGCAGCCCATCACCGACGACGCCAACCCGATGATGCAGGCGCAGAAGATGATGGTCTTCCTCGCCCCGCTGTTCGGTCTGATCGGTCTCGGGTTCCCGCTGGGCGTCCTGATGTACTGGGTGACGTCCAACACCTGGACGCTCGCGCAGCAGCACTACATCTACAAGAAGTACCCGCCGCTGAACGCGACCGGCGACGACACCAAGCCGGGGACGAAGGCGGGCGCCAAGTCCGGCACGGCCAAGGCCGGTGCGAAGGGCGCCGCGGGCGCGAAGAACGGCAAGGCGACGTCCGGCACGAAGCCCCGGCTGAAGAAGGGCGCGGAGGAGGAGACTCCCGAACCGGAGGTCAAGCCGAAGGTCGTGCGGAACCAGCCGACCCGCAAGCCGCGGAGCAAGCGCAGCGGCAGCCAGAAACGCTAGTTTGAACCCGAGCCCGTGCCGCAGAAGGAGACCCCGTTGAGCCAGACCGACACCACCGAGGTAGACGTCCAGGCGCTCGAGCAGGAAGGCGAGATCGCCGCCGACTACATCGAGGGCCTGCTGGACATCGGTGACTACGACGGCGACATCGACATGGACGTCGAGGGCGAGCGCGCGATCGTCGCGGTCGTCGGCGCCTCCCTGGACGAGCTGGTCGGCAAGCGCGGCGAGGTCCTCGAAGCCCTGCAGGAACTGACCCGGCTGGCCGTGCACCGGCAGACCGGCAACCGCACCCGCCTGATGCTCGACATCGGCGGTTACCGGGAGCGGCGCCGCGCCGAGCTGACGAAGCTGGGCACCGACGTCGCGAACGACGTGAAGCAGAGCGGGGAGGCCAAGCCGCTCGCGCCGATGACGCCGTTCGAGCGCAAGATCGTGCACGACGCGGTCGCGGCGGCGGGCCTGCGGAGCGAGTCCGAGGGCGAGGAGCCCGGCCGCTACGTGGTCGTCCACCCCTCCTGAACGCAGCAGGAACGGCCCCGGTGACCAGGTCACCGGGGCCGTTCCGCTTTTCCGGGCGCCGGTCCGGCGGGCGCCCGGACGAAGGAAGGGGCCCCGCGCCCCGACCAAGCACGCGGGGCCCCCTCGGAACTCGGTGTGCACCGCCGCCCGCAGCACACCGAGTGGTCTACGGGCGGCGCGTCCGGGTGAAGCGCCGCGTCACGGGCCGCCGGGCCGTGGCGGGACCCTCCACCTGCTCCTCCACGGGGTCCTGGACGCGCGTGGGGTGCTGCGCGCGCCGCGGGTCCTGGGCGATCGCGGGGTCCTGCTCGACGGCAGGGTCCTGCGCCGCCGGAGACTGGGCGACGCCCTGGTCGGCGGGATGCTCGACGACGCGCTCCACCCGCTCGGCGGGCCGGCCGGCGTGCGGCGGGTCCTCGATCACGTGCTCTTCCCGGACGACCGTGCCCGGTTCGTCCCCGTAGGCGGGGTCCGCGCCGGCGACCCGCCCGGCGGCGCGCCGCGGCCGCGTGTACTTGAGGGTGAACAGCATGCTGATCAACCCGACGAGGATGAGGATCCATCCGACCATCTGGATGTTCACGCCGCTGAGGTCGACGCGCAGCGCGAACGCCAGGATGGCGCCGATGGCTATGAAAGCGAGACTGACTCCGATTCCCATACCGGAGCTCCTTCCAGGGGGCTGGCGGGCGACATGACTCCCTCTACCCGTGCCGTCCGGGATATGCCGGGGGGTGATGTGGTTCTTGCCATACGGTCAGGGTCAAGAGCGCGCGCACCAGGACGTTTCGTGTGTACGCAGCCACAGGGTTTTGTGGAACGATTCGGATGGTGGGGATTGCACGTGAGGTTTTCGGTGATGCGCTGCCCGTCGCGGAGCGCTATGCGGCGTTCCTCGCGGACGCCGGAGTCGAGCGCGGCCTGATCGGGCCGCGGGAGGTCGACCGCCTCTGGGAACGCCACCTGATCAACTGCGCGGTGGTGTCCGAGGCGGTTCCCGAGGGCGCTCACGTCGTCGACATCGGGTCGGGCGCCGGACTGCCGGGCGTCGTCCTGGCGATCGTCCGGCCCGACCTGCGGATCACCCTCCTCGAACCGCTGCTGCGCCGCACGACGTTCCTGGACGAGTGCGTCGACATGCTGGGCCTGCGCAACGTCGAGGTCCGCCGCGCGCGAGCCGAGGACGTCGCGGACGACTACGCCGTGGACGTCGCCACCGCGCGGGCCGTCGCGCCGCTGGAACGTCTCGCCGCGTGGGCGCTGCCGCTGCTGCGGCCCGGCGGTGAGCTCCTCGCCCTCAAGGGCGAGCGCGCGGCGGTCGAACTCGACGAGGCGCGACCGGTATTGAAGCGATTCGGTGTGCCTACGGCCGAACTGCTCCAAGTCGGGCACGGTATGGTCGAGCCGCCGACAACGCTCGTCCGCGTCGTCGCCGGGGTTGTCGGGCGACAACAACGCGCGCCCCGGCGTGCCAGAAGGTCGAGGAAGAGGTCGTCATGAGCATGGGACCGGGACCGGGCCGGCCTGACCGCGCCGACGAATCCGGCGACGAATCCCCCACCGACCAGCCGTCCACGCCGTCCGGGCACGCGCTGTGGGGCAACACGACATCCGGTACCGCGGAGAACGTCGGATATGTGCCGACGAACTCCGGCGCTCAGCCGCCGGCACCGCGCAACGGACCATCTCAGGGGGAGTCAGAACTCGTGCGCGAGGCGCTCAAGGACGCCAATGTTTCACGTGAAACGACCGGGACCGCACTGAAGACGCGTTCCGTCCGCAGTGAGAAGGAATGGCCGCGGCCGGACCGCTGCCGGGTCATCACGATCGCGAACCAGAAAGGGGGCGTCGGCAAGACCACCAGCTCGGTGAACCTCGCCGCGTCCCTCGCCATCCACGGCGCCCAGGTGCTCGTGGTCGACCTCGACCCGCAGGGCAACGCCTCGACGGCCCTCGGCATCGACCACCACGCCGACATCCCGTCGATCTACGACGTGCTGATCGAGGACACGGCGCTCGATGACATCGTCGTCAAGGCGCCGGAGATCCCGAACCTGTACTGCGCCCCGGCGACCCTCAACCTCGCCGGCGCCGAGATCGAGCTCGTCTCCAAGGTCGCCCGCGAGTCGCGGCTGCGCCGAGCGCTGGAGTCCTACGACACCGACAAGTTCGACTACGTCCTGATCGACTGCCCGCCGTCGCTCGGTCTCCTCACCGTCAACGCCCTCGTCGGCGGCGACGAACTGCTCATCCCGATCCAGTGCGAGTACTACGCGCTGGAGGGCCTCGGCCAGCTGATCCGCACCGTCGACCTCGTCAAGGCGCACCTCAACCAGAAGCTGAAGGTGTCGACGATCCTGCTCACCATGTACGACGCCCGCACCCGGCTCGCCGCCCAGGTGGCCGAGGACGTCCGCAACCACTTCGGCGACGTCGTCCTCAACACGGTGATCCCCCGCAGCGTCCGCGTCTCCGAGGCGCCCAGCTACGGGCAGTCCGTCATGACCTACGACCCCGGCTCCAGCGGCGCGCTCGCCTACAGCGAGGCCGCCTCGGAGATGGCGCACGCGGGAGCGGCGAAGTGAGCCGTCCGCGCCCCGGTCTCGGCAAGGGCCTCGGCGCCCTGATCCCGACCGCCCCGCCGCCGCCCGCGGAACCGGCCGTGGAGCCGGGCGCCCCCGACGGCGCGGCCCCCACCGGCAACGGTGCCCCCGCCCCGGTCGCCGGTGCCCATTTCGCCGAGATCCGGGTCGACCAGATCGCGGTCAACCCGCGGCAGCCGCGCACCCACTTCGACGAGGAGGCCCTGCAGGAGCTCGCCGACTCGATCGGCATCGTCGGTCTCCTGCAGCCGATCGTCGTCCGCCGGAAAGCGACGGAGAAGTACCACAAGGCCACGGGCGTCACCGAGAAGTTCGATTACGAGCTCATCATGGGCGAGCGCCGCCTGCGCGCCACCCGCAAGGCCGGGCTGGACGTCATCCCGGCGATCGTCCGCGACACCGGCGACGACGACCTCCTGCGCGACGCCCTCATGGAGAACCTCCACCGGCAGCAGCTCAACCCGCTGGAGGAGGCGGCCGCCTACAAGCAGCTCCTGGACGACTTCGGCGCCACCCACGAGGAACTCGCCGAGCGCATCGGCCGCTCCCGTCCGCACATCACCAACACGCTGCGGATCCTGAACCTCCCCGCGAAGGTCCAGAACCGCGTGGCCGCGGGCCTGCTGTCCGCCGGCCACGCCCGCCTCCTCCTCCGGCTCGACACGCCCGAGAAGCAGGAGCGCATGGCGGCCCGCGTCATCGCGGAGGGCATCTCCGTCCACAGCCTCGACGAGATGATCAAACTCCAGGAGATCGACGACGAGCCGGCCCGGCAGCCCCGCCGCAAGCAGCCCGTCGCCCCCGGCCTCCAGGAGCTCGCCGACCGCCTCTCCGACCGCTACGACACGCGCGTCCGCGTCGACATGGGCAAGAGCAAGGGAAAGATCGTCGTCGAGTTCGCCACCCTCGAGGACCTCGACCGCATCATCAAGTCGATGGCCCCCGACGAGGACGACCCCCAGTTCCCCTGACTCGGTTTCACGTGAAACACCGCCGTCACCCAGGGGCCGCCGAAAGGCGGCCCCTCCTTCATGTCGCCCTCGATGTTTCACGTGAAACCAGCCCCGCCTTCCGTTGCCCCGACTCCTCCCGCCGGAACCCCCGCCCCGGCAGGCCGTCCCAGCGCGTGAACGCGACCCGCCGCCGCCTCCCCCGCCCGGGCCTCGGCTCCCCCAGAGCGAGGCTCGTCCACCGGCAGGCGGAGCCCGACCCCCGCACTGCCGCGACGCCTGTCCGGCCGCGACCGAGGCGATGCGCGCTTCGCGATGCAGCCGCCCAGGTCCGCGGTCCCCGGAAGGCGAACTCCTGCCCGGGAGCCGACCGGCCCTGCGGTCATCGCCCAACGCGGATGCCGCCGACGCCCTACCTCCCGCCTCGACCACCGCAATGCGCGTTCGTAGGCCGCCCGAAGGGACACGGCGTGCGCCGCTGAACTCCGGGCGACTCGCCGGGCCGCCGCTTCATGGCCCCGGACCAACCCACCGGGTGGCGCTGCGCGTGGCCGCGCTCCCCGAGACGGCGACGGGCCGGGACGGCCTGGCTCGGGGCGACGCGTCCACGGTTGGTTCCCCTTCGTGCGAAGGACGGCCCACGCACCGATGCCGGAACCGGTTCCGCATGGGAGGGCGTTCGACGACACGGTGCCGCCTCGGGTAGACCCTGTGGCGGCCGGTCGGTCCGCGCCGTCCTGGTCCGGGCGACTCGCCGGGCAGCCGCCCGTGGGCCCGGATCAGCCCACCGGGCGGCGCTGCGAGGGCCGCGCTCCGTGAGGGGGCTCGGGTGGATCCGGGAAGCGCGCCGGTCTTGCTGGCGGGTGCTGGACGGCATACCGCTGCCGAGGTCTGGTCGACGCCGCGGCCGCTCCGCGTCGCTGTTGGGCACCACGGACGCCCGGGCGGCGGCAACGGTCATCGTTGCGAGCGGGCGAGTTCAGTGCGAGGCGCGACATGTGCATGCCGGGTGGCCCAGTCGTGCCGCCAGAGCGACCTCGGGACGCTGCCACGCATTCGCCGCCGCGCCTCACCGAGCGTCCGTGCGGGGCGATGGTCGCGGCTGGCGCTTCCTCGATGTTTCACGTGAAACGCCTCCGAACCCCCGCCCCATCGAACCCGGCCGGACCGCACCGGCGTTGCCGACCAGAGCGCTGAAGACGACCTCGCAGCAACGTCCGACCAGGCGACCGGAACCCGATCCGGGCCGTGATCACCGCGAGTGTGAAGCCGGACGACGGGAGCTCGTAGTCCGCGAACTGTCGCATCGGACGTCCGAGGAGTTCCGCGTAGTGGGGCAACGGTGTCGGCGCACGAGGGGCAGGCGGGGGAAGCCCGTGCCGCATCAGTGGTGCCGGTCGATGAACCTGAACCAGGGGAGATCCTCCCCGGGGGGGCGTCGAGGACGGCGTTGTCCCGGCGCGCGGGTCGCTGCAGTGGCGTGAGTATCTGTTCTCGCACGGCGCGGCAGCCGTCCAGCGGCACCCCGCCCACCGCGCGGGTCGCGGCAAGACGGCGAGTGCTCGCCCGGACGCGCTGACGTGAGGTTCGGTGCAGACGGCCGGTGCGTGCGCCGGGCGCGGACGTCCGCTAGCGCGGGCGGTGAGCGTGGGGGTGTTTCACGTGAAACCGGAAGGGGCCGGCTCGATGTTTCACGTGAAACCGGTGGGCGCCGATCAGGACAGGCGGGCCAGGAGGAGGTCCTGGCAGAGGGTGCCCAGGTCCAGGGCGGCGGCCGAGACGGCACGGGGGAGGAGGCTGGTCTCGGTCATGCCGGGGGCGACGTTGACCTCCAGGAAGTGGACGTCGCCGTGCTCGTCGACGATGAGGTCGGTGCGGGAGAGGTCGCGGAGGCCGAGGGCGCGGTGGGCGGTGACGGCGGCGGCGGACGCGCGTTCGGCGGCCTCGGGGGTGAGGCGGGCGGGGGTGACGAACTCGGTCTCGCCGGCGTCGTAGCGGGCGGTGTAGTCGTAGCGGCCGTTCGGGGCGACGATCTCGACGGGCGGGAGGGCCTCGGGGGCGCCGTCCCGTTCGATGACGCTGACGGCGATCTCGGTGCCGGAGACGTGGCGTTCGACGAGTGCGGCGTCGCCGTAGCCGAAGCAGCCGACCATCGCGGCCGAGAGGCCGGACGCCTCGTGGACGACGGACGCGCCGAGGGCGGAGCCCCCGCGGGTGGGTTTGACGAACAGGGGCAGTCCGAGGCGGTGCACGATCCGGTCGAGGACGGCGGTCGCGCCGAGGTCGTGGAAGACCTCCTTCGGCAGGGCGACCGAGTCGGGGGTGTGCAGCCCGGCGCGGCGGACGACGGCCTTCGCGGTGGGCTTGTCCCAGGCGACGCGGCACGCGTCGGGACGGGCGCCGACGTAAGGGACGTCGAGGAGTTCGAGGATGTCGCGGATCGAGCCGTCCTCGCCGGCGGCGCCGTGCAGGACGGGGAAGACGGCGTCGGGCGGGTCGTCGGTCAACGAGTCGAGGAGGGTGGCGTCCGCGTCGCGCAGTTCGACGGGGACGCCCCGGGACCGGAGGGCCTCCGCGACGCGGCGGCCGGAGCGGAGGGAGACCTCGCGCTCGTAGGAGAGCCCTCCGGCGAGGACGACGACGTGACCGAGTTCCACGGGTGCCCTTCTAGACGATGCCCGGCCCCGGGGTGTGGACGCCGGTGCCGGTGGCGGCGGTTTCCCCGAAAGTGTCCCGCATCCGGAGCTCCTGTTCGATCACCCCGGCGAGGCGGCGGACGCCTTCGCGGATGCGGTCGGGTTCCGGGAAGCAGTACGAGAGGCGCATGTGGCGCTGGCCGGTGCCGTCGGCGTAGAAGCCGGTGCCGGGGACGTACGCGACGCGTTCGGCGATCGCGCGGGGCGACATCGCCTTCGAGTCGAGTCCCTCGGGGAGGGTGAGCCAGACGAAGAAGCCGCCTTCGGGACGGGTCCAGGTGCAGCCGTCGGGCATCTGCTGGGCGAGCGCGTCGAGCATCGCGTCGCGGCGTTCGCGGTAGAGCTCGCGGAAGTCCTTGATCTGCTCGCGCCAGGGCTGGGTCGCGAGGTATTCGCGGACGGCGAGCTGGGAGAAGTTCGAGGGGCAGAGGATCGCGGACTCGGCGGCAAGGACGAGTTTGGCGCGGACGGCGTGGGGTGCGAGGACCCAGCCGACGCGGAGGCCGGACGCGATCGTCTTGGAGAACGAGCCGAGGTAGATCACGCGGTCGTCGTCGGCGCGGAGGGCGCGGACGGGGTCGCCGTCGAAGCGGAGGAGACCGTAGGGGTTGTCCTCGACGACGAGGACGTCGTGTTCGGTGCAGATCTCCAGGATCTGGGCGCGGCGGGCGGTGGTGAGGGTGACGCCCGCGGGGTTCTGGAACGTGGGGACGGTGTAGAGGAACTTGACGCGGCGGTTCTCGCGCTTCAGCCGGGCGAGGGTCTCGCGGAGCGCGGCCGGGTCGAGGCCGCCGTCGTCCATCGGGACGTGCACGACGTCGGCCTGGTAGGAGGCGAAGGTGCCGAGGGCGCCGACGTAGGAGGGGGCTTCGGCGAGGACGACGTCGCCCGGGTCGACGAAGATCTTCGTGATGAGGTCGAGGGCCTGCTGGGCGCCGACGGTGACGACGACGTCGTCGGCGGAGCCGTGCACGCCTTCGAGGGCCATGACTTCGCAGATGTGCTCGCGGAGCCGTTCGTCGCCCTGCGCGGACCCGTACTGGAGGGCTTCGGCGCCCTTGCCGGCGACGAGCTCGCCGATCATGCCGCCGACGGCGTCGAGGGGGAGCGCGGACACGTAGGGGGCGCCTCCGGCGAGGGAGACGATCTCGGGGCGGGCGACCATGGCGAACAGCGCGCGGATCTCGGAGGGCACCATGCCGGCGGCACGGGCGGCGTAGCGGTCGGTGTAGGCGTCCGTGCGCGTGTGCTGTTCCACGTGGTCCTCCCGTGGTGTGGCTGGCTTGCAGGCGAACTTACGGCATCGGCCGCGGGGCGCGGGCGCCGAACCCCTCGGAAGGTGGCGCGGCGCATGATCGTGGGTAGTTCCCTCTTCGATACGATGCCCGAGGACCCCTGAAGGTTGTCCGGGGTTCTCCGCGGAACGCAGGTGGGGGGTGCCGTGTCGCGCCGTCTCGTCAACATCACGCTGGACAATCTGGACGATCTGCCGCTGCGCTGCCGGGGGTGCGTCTTCTGGGAGCTGGATCCGGTGGCCCGGGAACGGGCGCTGGAGAGCGGCGACGCCGGGTTGGAGAAGGAGGCGTGGGTCTCCTCGACGCTGCTGGAGTGGGGTAGCTGCGGCAAGATCGCGTACGTGGACGACGTTCCGGCCGGGTTCGTCCTGTACGCGCCGCCTTTGTACGTGCCGCGTTCGGTGGCGTTCCCGACGAGCCCGGTGAGCGCCGACGCCGTCCTGCTGATGACGGCGCACATCCTGCCGGAGTTCGCGGGCGGCGGCCTCGGCCGGATGCTGGTGCAGGGCGTCGCGAAGGACCTGACGCGCCGGGCGGTGAAGGCGATCGAGGCGTTCGGCGACCTGAAGGGCGAGGACGGCGGGTGCATGGTCCCGGCCGACTACCTGCTGTCGGTGGGGTTCAAGACGGTCCGGCCCCATCACCGGTATCCGAGGCTGCGGCTGGAGCTGAAGTCGGCCCTGTCGTGGCGTGAGGACGTCGAGGTGGCGCTGGAACGGCTCCTCGGCTCCATGGGGCCGGAAGGCGTGCTTCGTCCCGTTTAAAGGCTTCTGGGGGCCGCGCCGATGAGCGGGGGCCTCGTCCCGGCGAGGATCCCGGTCCGGACGGCCGTGTCGAGCGCCGCCCGCGTCCGTGCGGCGTCGGCGCCGACGTCCGGGTCGAGGACGCCGAGCATCGCGGTGACGTCCGCGGGCCGGAGGGTGTTCGCGCGGGCCTTGGCGAGGACGTCCGCGACGGCGCGGCGCCCGTTCTCGTCGTCGGTCAGTTCGGCGATCGTCGCGTCGTCGTCCGTGAGGAGGCCCGCGGACGCGTCGAGGCCGCCGGGCCCGTGCCAGGCGCCGTCCGTGTACCAGCAGACGTAGCCGAGGCCGTCGCGGAGGCCGTCCCAGTCGAGCCGTTCGGGGAGCCCGTCGAGGGCGGGCGCGCTCGCGTCGCCGCCTCCGCCGCTGAGGACGGCTTCGCCGTCAGGAGCGAGCGTGACCCTGCACCAGCCGTCCGGTCCGGCGGCGCGGACGCCGTCGCCGTCGACGGTCGCCCCGGCGGAGACGACCTCGGCGGCGGTCCCGACCGCCAGGACCGATGCGCGGTTCCACAGGACGTCCGGGTCGTCCAGGTTCTCGGGGAGCAGGACTTCGGGCAGGGGCAATGTGAGATACCTCCACAGGGCCGCATAAACGAATCGGTCGCCGACCCTACCGTTGTGACGGTGGGATCGGCGACCGGAGCGTCGCCCTGTGGACGTTCAGGACTTGGCGGTGAGGAACTCCGACAGGTCGCGCAGCAGCGCGGCCTTCGGCTTGGCGCCCATGATCTGCTTGACGACCTCGCCGCCCTGGTAGACGTTCATCGTCGGGATCTGCATGACGCCGTACTTCGCCGGAACCTGCGGGTTCTCGTCGATGTTCAGCTTGACGATCTCGATGCTGTCGCCGTGCTCGGCGGCGATCTCCTCGAGGATCGGCGCGACCATCCGGCACGGGCCGCACCACTCGGCCCAGAAGTCGACGAGGACGGGCTTGTCGCTCTGCAGGACCTCGGTCGCGAAGTCGGCGTCGGTCACGGCTTTCATGGTGTCTCCTTCAAGGGTCGCGGAACGGACCGGACGGCCGTCCGGCCGCGGCTCGTGCGGGCGGGGTCAGGCCTGCGGGACGGTCTCGGCGGCGTCGCGGTCCTGCAGCCAGCGTTCGGCGTCGATGGCGGCGGCGCAGCCGCTGCCGGCGGCGGTGACGGCCTGGCGGTAGATGTGGTCGACCACGTCGCCGCAGGCGAACACGCCGGGGACCTTCGTCTTCGTGGTGGGGGCGTCGACGAGCAGGTAGCCGTCGGCGTCGGTCTCGAGCTGGCCGGTGAACAGCTCGCTGCGCGGGTCGTGCCCGATCGCGATGAACAGGCCGGTGACGTCGAGGCGGCTGTCCTCGCCGGTCTTGACGTTGCGGACGGTCACGCCCTGCACGCGGTCGTCGCCGTGGATCGCGGTGACCTCGCTGTCCCACTGGAACTTGATCTTGTCGTTGGCGAACGCCCGGTCCTGCATGATCTTGGACGCGCGCAGCTCGCCGCGGCGGTGGACGACGGTGACCGTGCGGGCGAACTTGGTGAGGAAGATCGCCTCCTCCATCGCGGTGTCGCCGCCGCCGACGACGGCGATGTCCTGCTCGCGGAAGAAGAAGCCGTCGCAGGTCGCGCACCAGGAGACGCCGCGGCCGGAGAGCCGCTGCTCGTCGGGGAGGCCCAGCTCGCGGTACCCGGAGCCGGTCGCGACGATGACGGCGCGGGCGCGGAAGACGTCGTCGCCCACCTTGACGATCTTCGGGTCGGCGTTCAGGTCGACCTCGGTGACGTCGTCGGCGATGAGCTCGGCACCGAACCGCTCGGCCTGCTTGCGCAGGTTGTCCATCAGGTCGGGACCCATGATCCCGTCCGGGAACCCGGGGAAGTTCTCCACGTCGGTGGTGTTCATCAGGGCGCCGCCGGCGGTGACCGACCCCTCGAACACGAGCGGCTTCAGGTCGCCGCGGGCCGCGTAGACGGCGGCCGTGTAGCCCGCGGGGCCGGAGCCGATGATGATGACGTTACGGACGTCGCTCACTGTTCTTTGCCTCTCCTCGTTCACCGTCGGTGCCGCGATGACCCGGCCCGCCAGTCGCGTCAACCGATCCTAGGCCGTCATGATTCCCGCAGGTGGCGTTCGCCGTCGGCCGTAGGCTGTGGCTCATGGCACGCATTCTCCTCTTCCACTCCATCTACGGTCTCCGACCGGCGGTGCACGGCGCGGCCGACCGGCTGCGCGCCGCCGGACACGAGGTGCACGTCCCCGACCTGTACGACGGGCGTGTCGCGGCGACGGTGGACGAGGGGCGGGAGATCAACGAGGAGATCGGGCGGGACGAGCTGCTGCGGCGGGCGGTCGCGGCGGCGGCGCCGCTGACGGAACCGGGCGGGCTCGTCTACGCGGGGTTCTCGCTGGGCGCGGCCATCGCGCAGAACCTCGCGCTCGCCGACGCGAACGCGGGCGGGCTGCTGCTGATGCACGGGACGTCCGACCTGCCGGACGACGCGTCGACCGACATCCCGGTGCAGCTGCACGTCGCCGACCCGGACACGTTCGAGCCCGTCGACTGGCTGAACGCCTGGTACCTGCAGATGCGCAAGGCGGGCGCCGACGTGGAGATCTTCCGCTACCGGGGCGCGGGGCACCTGTTCACCGACCCGGACCTGCCCGACCATGACGCGGAGGCCGCCGAACGGGCGTGGGCGATCGCGCTCGACTTCGTCGCGTCCCTCTGACCGGACGGGCGGACGAGCGCCGCCGCGGCACACGCGCCCCTGCGGCGCACGCGCACGTCCCTACGTGAAAGGACGGCC
The DNA here is from genome assembly GCF_042675525.1 of Actinomadura sediminis. Lineage (NCBI taxonomy): Bacteria > Bacillati > Actinomycetota > Actinomycetes > Streptosporangiales > Thermomonosporaceae > Actinomadura > Actinomadura sediminis. Next base: position 97,859 of record NZ_JBHTJA010000003.1, on the reverse strand, counting down.
CCGGGGTGCCTGCACCCGGGGGCCGTCCGTGAAGAGGCGGGTCAGCCGCCGATCCGCTTGATGAGGTGCTGGTTCCCCGCAGAGCATTCCGGGCCGACGACCCAGATGTTCCACCCCCCGGAACCCGCACCGCGCAGCGCGATCACCGTGGCCTGGCGGCCTTCGAACTTCGCCTGGTCGACCAGGTCGGGCGCACGTCCCCCGGTGACGCCCTCGACACAGCCGGCCAGCCGGCCGCCCGGCGGCGCGGACGGGAGGTCCCCGGCGCGGCCGACGAGCCCGTCGACCTGCTCGGCCAGCGTGCCCGCGCGGTAGGCGGTGCCGCTGTGCACGACGGAGAACGCGGATCCCCCCATGATCTGCGGATCCGGCGACGAGCCTCGCGCGGGCGGGGCGGCGCCCGACTCGCCCGACGCGTCGGCCGGGTCGTGGGCGGGCGCGGACGCCGTGCCGTGGTCGCCGTTCATCTCGTCCAGGGTGATGCCGCCGATCAACCCGGCGCCGCCGAGCACGACGACCGTCGCGGCCGCCGCCGACAGGATCCGCCAATGCCGCCTACCACGCCGCTGTTCCAGGCTCACCACGGTGGCGTTGTTGAGCGATTCCTCCGCCAGGGCGGTATCGATGCGCTCAGCCAGCTCGGCGGGCATGGACGGGACGGGTGCCTCCGCCAGGATCCGGGAGACGTCCGCAAGATCGGCGGATCGGTCCCGGCATTCGGCGCAGGTTTCCAGGTGCGCGTTGACGGAGGCGGCTTGATCGTCTTCGAGCAGTCCCTCGGCCAGGTCGGCGAGGACCTCGTAGTCCACATGTGCGGGGTTCACTTGGGCATGCCACCTCCTTCCACACCTCCGACGTTTTTCGAGTCGCGTCGGTTCCGGTGGTGCCGGAGGAGCGGCGCGAGCCGGGCCCGGCCACGGGCGCAGCGGCTCTTGATCGTCCCGGGCGGGACGTCGAGGACGCGTGCCGCGTCGTCGACCGAATACCCCATCATGTCGACGAGGACGAGTGCCGCCCGCTGCTCGAACGGCAGTTCGAGGAGCGCGGTGCGGACGTCCAGGGACACGCCGTGCGCGTCGGTCGGGTCGGGCATCTTCGGCGCGACGGCGTCGAACGTCGCGTCGTCCCCCATGGGGGTGGCGGGCCGGACGGACTTGCGGCGGATCCGGTCGAGGCACGCGTTGACGACGATGCGGTGCAGCCAGGTGGTGACGGCGGCGTCGCCGCGGAACCGTCCGGCGGCGCGGAACGCCGACAGGCAGGCGTCCTGCAGGGCGTCGGCCGCCTCCTCCGGGTCGCCGACGGTGCGCAGCGCGACCGCCCACATCCGGTCCCGGTGCCGCTGCACGAGGACGGAGAAGGCGTGCGGGTCCCCCTGCGCGTGCCGGGCCAGCAGCTCCTTGTCGGGAACTTCGTCGACGGGACGCATGCTCACCGACGCCATGTGCGACCGCCTTCTCGTCCGCGACCGGCCGCGCCTGCTGGGGAAGACACCACGGAATCCTGGGGGGAGAGGGACATTCTGCTCAGAGGCACGATACAGACAACGGAGACTTCCCGTCACAGGTCAGGGACTTCGCCCACCGGGAGATCATCTACGGTCGGGGGCGGTCGTGCGGGATCAGTTTCCGTAGACGGTGATCTCGCCGAGGCGGCCCTTCCACATGCCGTTGTACATGGGCAGCTCGGTGAACCAGGCGAGGACGTACTGGCCGCTGGCGGCCGGGTCGGCGGTGAAGGTCAGCTCGCCGTTGCCGCAGGGCTGCTTCCCGATGGGCTTCATGGCCTCCGGGGACGTGCTGTCGCCGACCTTCACCTGGAGGATTCCGCCGCTCACCGGGCAGGCGATCTTGACGCTCGAGACGTTGACGGGCTTGCCCATGTCGAGCGTCACGCCGAGGCCCTCGCTGTACCTGCCGAAGTTGGCGTCGGCGTACCGCTGCGTCTCCCACTCGCTGGACGGCTTGCCGTCCGTCAACGACGCGAGGTCATTCCCGATGGAGTCGTCGAAATGGTTGTCGACCGGCTTCTCGGCCTTCTCGATATTCTGCGCTGTCAGCGCGCTGGGGGACGCTGCGGGGCTGTTGGTTCCCTGCGTCGGATCGGCGACGCCGCCGCCCCCGCCCCCGCCGCCCGTCTCGCCGCCGCCGCTGGTCAGCGCCCAGGCGCCGACGCCGACGATCACGGTGAGCGCGGCGGCGGCGATGCCCATCAGCGCGCGGTTGCCGGGCTTGCGGGCGCCGGGGCCCGCGTTCGTCCGGTGGCCGGACGGCGCGTGCCGTGCGGGCCGCGTCGGCTGCGGGACGTCGTGCCGTGCGGTGCGCGGCGGCAACTGGGCGGTCGAGTCCGCGGGCCGGGGCCGCGGCGTCGCCGCCGCGCGGTGCCCGTGACCGGCCCGGTTCGGCTGGTGGGTGTGGTGCGGCTGGTGCGGCGGCGCGGCCGGTTTCGGGGCGGACCGCCGGGGCGGGGGCTGGGCGGACCCGAGCCCGGCGAACAGCGGCAGCGGGGTGCGCGGGACACCGCGCAGCGCCTTCGTCAGCTCCGCGGGGGTGCCGATCGGCTCGCCGCCGGGTCCGCCCGCGCCGGGCCCGATGCCGAGGCAGCGGCACACGATCGCGTCGACCGCGTGCGAGATCCCCGCCTGCACCTGCCGGGGCGGCTGCGGGACGCCGTCGGTCGCGGGGGCGGCGGGCAGCACGGACGACACGCCGGGCGCGCCGGGCCAGTGCGCGGTGAGCGCCGCGTACAGCACCCGGCCGAGGCCGCGGACGTCCTCGGCGGCCGGGTCGTCGCTCGTCCGGTCGCGCAGGACGGCGTCGGTGGCGATGCCGAGCAGCTTGACGGTGCCGCCGGTCGTCCAGACGAGGTCGCCGGGCGCGAGGCACAGGTGCGACAGCCCGGCGGCGTGCGCGGCGGCCATCGCCTCGGACGCCTCGTACAGCAGGGTCGCGGCGCGGCCGGGCTCCAGCGGCGCCTTGGCGAGCATGCCCTCCAGGGTCTCCCCGACGACCCACTCGCTGACCACGTAGGCGCTCTCGCCGCTGTCGTCGGCGTCGAACACCTGGGTGAGGCGGGGGTCGGTGAGCCTGCTGGCGGACCGGGCGGACGTGACGACCTCGGCGATCCGGGGGAACTCGGGGTCGAAGGTGCGGACCGCGACGGCCCGCGCGAGGATCTCGTCGACGGCCTTCCACAGGGTGGAGCCGCCAGAGTCCTTGATGCGCTTCTCAAGCCGGTAGCGACCGGCGAGACGATTACCGGGCTCGATCATCGACGTGCTCAAGGCAACGTCCTGCGCAGGTGGTCAGATCCCATGTCCGTGGCGTGGCAGCTTACGCCTCCGACCCTCCTCTTTGCGTTCCCCAGGGTGTCGCCCCGCGAGCCGTAGTCCCCCACATGGTAGTGGCTAACCGCCCGGGCGGCCGCCTTATCGGCGCGCGTCCCGTGTACTTTGCCGCGCTTTACCGCCGTCCGGTAGTTACCAGTTGGTCAGCGTCCCGGGAGCCGCCGGGCGAACGTGGAGATCATCGTCTGGACCTCCTCGACCCGCAGCAGCTTGGCGGTCACCAGGTACAGCGCCCCGCCGCCCGCGGTTCCGACGACCAGCGTGAGCAGCGCCGCGGGCATCGAGTCGCCCATCACGGCGCCGACGGCGAGGTGCGTCGCGTACGCGAACCCGCCGAGCGGCAGCACCGCCGCGAGCAGCTTCAGGTGCCCGCCGACGATGCGCCGGCCGTCCATCCCGTCGAGCATGCGGCGCAGCACCAGCCAGGACGTCACCGCGCCGGCGGCGTTCGCGATGCCGAGCCCGGCCGCGATGCCGACCACGACCCACTTGACGTCCAGGACGCTGTAGGCGGTGAACGCGAGCGCGATGTTGCAGCCGACGGTGACGAAACCGATCAGCGCGGGCGTCCGCGTGTCGCCGTGCGCGTAGAACACCCGCAGCATCAGCTGGTAGGTCGAGAACGGCACCAGCGCGATCGCGAACATCTGCATGATCCGCGCGATGACGGCGGCGTCCTCGGTCGACGCGTTGCCGTGCGCGAACAGCACCGTGGTGATCTCCGGGCCGAGCACCAGCATCAGCGCCGCCGCCGGCATGATGATCACCGACGAGAGCCGCAGCCCGCTCGAGAACGCGGCGCGCACGTCCGCCGTCTTGCCCTCCGCCGCGAACCGGCTCATCCGCGGCAGCAGCGCCGTGATCACCGAAACGCCGACGATCGCGTACGGGAGCTGGAAGAGCTGGTAGGCGTTGAAGTACGGCGTGTACCCGTAGCCCTGCCCGAGGCCCGCCTCCTCGGCCGTGTTCCCGGCCGCGTTCGTCAGCGCGGTGATCACGACGAGCGCGCTCTGCGTCAGCGCGACGTACAGCAGCGTCCAGCCCGCCAGCCGCGCGACCTCGCCGAGCTCCCCCTTCTTGAAGTCCAGGCGGGGCCGCCAGCGGAAGCCCATCTTGCGCAGGGACGGCCACAGCGCGACCGTCTGCAGGACGATGCCGCCGGTGGTGCCGATCGACAGCAGGAGCAGCATGTCGTCGGAGATCGTGGACGGGTCGACCGGGCCCGCCGTGATCGCCAGGAACGCGCCGCCGACCGCGATGACCACCAGGTTGTTCAGCACCGGCGCCCACATCGGCGCGCCGAAGCTGCCGCGCGAGTTCAGGATCGCGCCCGCGAACGCCCCGACCCCGTAGAAGAAGATCTGCGGGAGGAAGAACCGCGCGAACAGGATCGCGACGTCGCGCTGGTCGTCGGTGAAGCTCTTGCCGAGCACGTCGATGAACACCGGCGCGAGCAGGATCGACACGAGCGTCAGCGCGCCCAGCCCGATCACCGCGAGCGTGAACACCCGCTGCTCGTACTGCTCCCCGTACCGCCGGTCGCGCTCCTTCGCGCGCACCAGCAGCGGCACGATGATGCTCGTCAGGATGCCGCCGAGCAGCAGGTCGTAGATCTGGTTCGGGATCGTGTTGGCGGTGTTGTAGGCGTTCGCCAGCAGTCCGGTGCCGAGCGCCGCGACGATGACGGCCGTCCGCAGGAAGCCGGTGACGCGGGACGCCAGCGTGCCCAGCGCCATGATCGCGCCGGACTTCAGGATGCCGCCGGACGAGCCGCCCGAGGGGCCGCCGCCTTCGGGCGGGACCGGCGGGCCGTCCACCATCGTCTCCGACGGCGCCGTTCCCCCGGGCGCCGGCATGTCGAGGGCCGTCTCGTCCGCCACGGCGGGCGACGGGACGCCGGGTGCGTGCGGCCCGCCCTGCGGGACCGGCCGTCCGAACGCGTCGCGGCCGGGATGCCCGCCCTGGGGATGCCCGCCGTGCTCGGCGTAGCTCTGGCCCGGGGCGCCGTAGTCCGGACGTCCGGGACCGCCCTGCCCGCTGGGACCGCCCTGCCCGCCGGAACCGCCCTGCCCGTGGCCGCGCCCGGGTTGCGGCGCGCCGAACTGCGCCGTGTGCGAGCGTCCCTGCCCGGGCGGGCCCTGTGCGCCCTGCCCCGGACGGCCGGGGGCGGGTGGACCGCCCGCCGGTCCGGGGCCGAACCGCGCGATGTCCGAGCGCCCCTGGCCTGGGGGGCCGCCGGGGCCCTGCGGCGGGCCCCACTGGCCACCGCCCTGGCCGGGCTGCGCGCCCTGGCCGGGAGGTCCGCCCGCGGGGCCGGGCTGGGCGCGGCGCGGGTCGGCCGGGTTCGGACGTCCGTCGGCGGGGCCGCCGCCGTGCCGCGGCGCCCGTCCGGGCGGCGGGACCGCGGGTCCCGGCCGGTTCCACTGCCCCTGGCCGGGCGCTCCCTCTCCGGGACGCGCCTGGGGGCCGCCCTGCCCCGGGTACTGCGGTGCCTGCGGGCCGCCCGGCGGCGGACGCCGCCGCGGCGGCCCGGCGGGGCCGGACCGGTCCCACCGGTCCTGGCCGGGGGCTCCTCCGCCGGGGCGGGCCGACGGCGACGGGGGCCGGTTCCAGGGGTCCTGCCCGGGCGGCCCGGCCGGCCCCGGCGGGCCCGCGGGCGGGCGGCCGTGGCGCGGCGTGTACGGGTCAGCGGGCGGGGTCGCCCGCCCCGGGGTCGGCGCGGGTGGCGCCTGACCGGGATATCCCGGGTTCGGGTTCCGGGGGTCCTGCGGACGGCCCTGCGCCGGGTACGGCGGCGCCGGGCTCGGCCCCTGCCCCGCCCCAGGGGGCGGTCCCTGAGAGTTCGGGGTCGGGTAGGCCGGGCCCTGCGAATCCGGGGCCGGGGAATCCGTCCCCCGGTCCTCCGGTCGCTCCTGGTCCCATTCCCGTCGACCCGTCACCGGCTGCCTCCGCTTTCCGGCGGCGCCTTGCTCTGATGGCCCGCACTCCGACGCCCACGAAGAGTACGGCAAGTCCGCCGCCGGTGATGAGCAGCGCTATCTGCCCGTATCCGGTGGCGTGGACGGTCACCGTCTCGCCGTCACCGAACGGGCGGCCGGTGCTCGGGTTCACCAGCTGCAGGTCCATCCGGAAGATCCCGTTGCCGCGCGCCTCCGCCGGGACCCACCGCGTGACCCGTTCCCCCGGCTGCAGCTCGATGATCTGCGCCTCCGGTTCCAGCGCGCCGAGCTGGAGCTTGGCGGTGTTCTGCGACGCGACGACGAGCCGGACCCGGACGGCCTGGTCGTCCAGCTCGTTCTCGATCGACACCGGCAGCGTCCCGGTGCTGCCCGTCATGTTGATCCGCTTGCTCTCGGGGGTGAGGAAGCGCACCTGGCCCATGTCGCGGGCGAGCTGGTCCGACAGGGCGACGCGGGCCGCCTTGGCGTCCTTGGAATCGGCCCGCCACGCCGACGACACGATCCTCAGCAGGGCCTTCTCGTACGAGAGGTTGTACGGCTCGACCATCACCGAGTGGAACGACTCGGCGCGGCGGCTGATCGTCCACACCCGCTTGAGGTAGCTCTCCCCGAGTTCGTACCGCTCGTAGTGGTCCGGGTAGTTGTTCCAGACGCGGGGCTGCGGGGCCGCGTCCTCGATGTCGCCGAGCGGGACTTCCTTCAGCCAGTCGGCGTTCTGCGTGTACTCGAGGAGCCGCTGGGCGAGGCCGGGGACCGGGTCCCAGCGGTGGTCGGGCGCGACGACGACGGTCCGCTGCAGGGCGGGCGCCTCCGCGGCGATCATCGCGGTCTCGGCGAGGAACCGCTGCTCGGTGAGCAGCGACGACCCGATCGTGTCGCCGCTGTCGCTGACGATGTCGTTGAGGGTCTCGTCGTAGAGCAGCGTCGGCTGGGCCCCGTGGCTCGTCTCGAACGTGGTGGTCGCGTTCGGGGAGCCCTGCGCGGGCCGCTGGAAGTGCTTGCTGCTGAGCAGGAACGCGCCGCCGTCGCCGAGGACGTTCTTCGCCAGCCAGTCGGCGGTGTCGTGCCCGACCGAGCCGCCCGTCGGCCACGCGACGCGCGCGTCCGGGGCGCGGCCGAGGACCTCGGACGCCACCTTGAGGTTGTCCGGCGCGAATGCGGCCCGGACCTGCTGCGGCATCTTGTGGCGGACGAGCGCGACCAGGTCGGGGTCGGCGTAGGGCAGCGTGAAGTACGGGTCGTCCTTGGCGCTCTCGGCGAGCGCCTCCAGCCACGCGGCGGCCGCCCGGCTCTGCGGCTTGCGCTCCGACTCGTCCGACCCGGGCGCCCGCACCGTGTACGCGCCGGACGCCATGGTCCGGACGTCGTCGAGGAGCGCGGGGTCGACGGCCCACGTGATCGGCGTGTCGGTCGCCTCGGCGGCGTTGACGAGCCGCGACAGCCGGCCCTCGGGCGCGAGGGCCTCGCTGAGCTCGTCGTCGATGAACGTCGCGTCGGTCGTCCGGTGCTGCTCGTCGGCCAGCGGCCACACCCAGCCGATCGCGACGGGCTTGAAGTTCGTGTCGTCCGGCATGTAGGTGAGGAACGTGGTCAGGCCCCCGACGGGCGCCCCGGCCGCGTTCAGCACCTCGACGCCCACCGGGTACACGCCGGGGGTGCCGGTGGGCGGGAGCCCCAGCGCCTTGGCGGTGGTCTGGAGTTCCCAGGCGTACTTGACGCCGGGTTCGGCGGCCGACCGCAGCCGCTGGACCGGTCCGTGGTAGGGGAGCCGGTACGCGGGGGTCTTGCTGTACTCCTGCAGGGCGCTGCGGCTGATCACCGGCCGGTTGCTGAACCGGAACCGCACGCTCACGCCGTCGAGGGCGGCGTCCGTCCGGTTCCGGACGAGACCCGTGAGCTTGATCTTGGAGTCGTGCCGGACGGTCTTGGGGCCGATCTCCTTGAGGGCGATGCCGACCTGCGCGCGCGCGGACATCGGCGTCTCCGGCTGGAGCGGCTGCGTCGCCGTGTTCGTGCGGGCGGTCGCCGCGCCGGGGGCCGCCGCGGGCGTCCCGGCCAGGGCGGGGTTCGCCGCCCACAGGAGGCAGGGCAGCAGCGCGGCCAGCGCGGCCGCGCGTCTGATCGTTCGCACGCCGTATCCGCTCAAGGGTCGTCCGCTCAAGGGCCGTCCGCCATCGGGGACGCCGCGGGGCGGCGGGCTTCGTTTTCCCGCACCACGGCCCCGATGTTAGTCCGCGCGCCGGGGGCGTCAGACCTCCTTCCCGCCCGAGTGCCGAATTCCCGTCGATACCGGGCCGGAAGCCGCACGGGCGTCCGTCAGCCGACGGGGTGGCGCGGTCCGGGCGTGTTGGGCTCGCCCGGCTGCCCGATATGCCGGACGGATCCGGCGGGGACCTCCTGCCGGACGTGCTCCGCGCGCAGCCCGGCGCCGAACAGGTCGGCCGGTTCGGCGCCGCACAGCTCGTACAGGGAGCGGGCCCGGATGCCGAGCGCCGTGGACGCCTCCCCGGTCGGCGTGTAGACGACGTCGTCGGGCGGCAGCGCGTCGACGAGCCGGCGGTCGATCAGCAGCCGCATGGTGTCGGGCAGCAGCAGCGGGCAGACGAGGTCGGCGGCGTACTCGGTGGCCGCGTTGATGACGTCCGGACGGGCGGGACGCGCGTGCCGTGCGCCCACGGCGCGCCGCACGGCCTCGGCGGGCGGCCGGTCCCCGGCGGGGACGATCGCCCCGGCCAGGAAGCGGCCGGTGCCGCGGTGCCCGTCGCAGCTGAGGACGCGTGTCGCCAGGCAGCGGCCCGCGGGCAGGCCGAGGGCGCGCGGCAGTTCGTCGGCGCCGCCGATCGCGATGGGCAGCCGTACGATCTCGTGCACGGTCTCCCATGCGAGCAGCGCGCGGTGGATGGCGAGAGCGTCCATCATGTTCGGCTCCATCCCGCGGGGCGGACCCCGCCTCACCCGAGACCGGTCTCCCGGTGTCCCCATGCTTCGCACTGTGTGTCGAAAATCGGGGCATACCCGACGCATCGGGCTTCATCCGCGATGCGCGGCATGCCGGACCCGTTCGATGCGCCACCTCATGCGCTCTGCCGCACCTGCGGCGGACCGGGGGCCTGCGGTGTCCCGCTACCGTTGTGGTGCGGGAGGCTCACCGGCGGTCGTGTCGGCGTCATCGGGGCATGTCCAGAACGTAACCCGGGGATCGCGCCATGTGAAGGGCCCGCGTCCTTCTTCCTCCGGCCGCGTCCCGCAAGGGCTCCCGTGCGCGTCCCCGTGGACCGCCGAAAGTCCTTTGTCAGCCCGTCAATCAAGGAAATACGCTCGATGGCCGTGCCCAATCAGGTGCCCAACCCAGACGCGAGCCCGGAGTCCCCGTTGCCGAACGACGACGCGAACGACGAACCCGCGGCGTCCGGCCGGAACGGGACGCCGGAGGTCTCGCGGACGCAGCGCACCGCGATCGCCGAGCTGCTGCGCCGGATCGCCCCCGTCGCCGACGAGCTCGGCGAGCGCTTCGCGGCCGCCGGACACGAGCTGGCCCTCGTCGGCGGGCCCGTCCGGGACGCGCTGCTGCGCCGCCCCACCAAGGACGTCGACCTCACCACCGACGCGCCGCCGCCGCGCATCCTGGAGATCATCGACGGCTGGGCGGACGCCGTCTGGACGATCGGCATCGAGTTCGGCACCGTCGGCCTCCGCAAGAACGGCGTCGAGCTCGAGATCACGACGTACCGCAGCGAGTCCTACGACCCGAAGTCGCGCAAGCCCGAGGTGTCCTACGGCACGTCCCTGCACGAGGACCTGCGGCGCCGCGACTTCGCGGTGAACGCGATGGCGGCGCGGCTGCCCGGGCACGAGTTCGTCGACCCGTTCGGCGGCCTCACCGACCTGCGGCGCGAGGTGCTGCGCACCCCCGGCCGGCCCGAGGACTCCTTCAACGACGACCCGCTGCGGATGCTGCGCGCCGCCCGGTTCGCCGCGCAGCTCGGCTTCACCGTCGCGCCCGACGTCGTCGCCGCGATGACCGGCATGGCCGCGCGCATCGAGATCGTCTCCGCCGAGCGGGTCCGCGACGAGCTGTCGAAGCTGGTCTGCGGCCGGTACCCGCGGGAGGGCCTGGCGCTGCTCGTCGACACCGGCCTCGCCGCGCACGTCCTCCCCGAACTGCCGAAGCTGCGGCTGGAGATCGACGAGCACCACCGGCACAAGGACGTCTACGAGCACTCGCTGATCGTCCTCGAGCAGGCCATCGCGCAGGAGGAGGACGGGCCCGACCTGGTGCTGCGGCTCGCCGCGCTGCTGCACGACATCGGCAAGCCGAGGACCCGCCGGTTCGAGTCCGGCGGGCGGGTGTCGTTCCACCACCACGAGGTCGTCGGCGCGAAGATGACCCGCAAGCGGCTGTCCGCGCTGCGCTACCCGAAGGACGTCGTCGCCGACGTGTCCCGCCTGGTAGAGCTGCACCTGCGGTTCCACGGCTACGGCACCGGCGAGTGGACCGACTCGGCCGTCCGCCGGTACGTCCGCGACGCCGGCCCGCTGCTGTCCCGGCTGCACAAGCTCACCCGCGCCGACTGCACCACCCGCAACCGGCGCAAGGCCGACCGGCTCCGCCGCACCTACGACGACCTCGAGGCGCGCATCGCGCGGCTCGAGCAGGAGGAGGAGCTCGCCGCGATCCGCCCGGAGATCGACGGCAACGAGATCCAGGAGATCCTCGGGATCAGGCCGGGCCCGCTCGTCGGCCGCGCCTACAAGTTCCTGCTGGAACTGCGGCTCGACCGCGGCGTCATCGGCAAGGACGCCGCGAAGGAAGAACTGCTCGCCTGGGCGCGCGCCGAGGGCGTCGCCGGGGAGGACCGGTCGTGATCTCCCTGCGGCTCGGGCGGATGAGCCCGCACGAGACCGAGCGGATGCTCGACTTCGACCGCGAGCACATCTGGCACCCGTACGCGCCGATGCCCGCGCCCGTCCCCGCCCTGCCGGTCGTGTCGGCGTCCGGGGTGCGGCTGACGCTCGCCGACGGCACAGAGCTGATCGACGGCATGTCGTCCTGGTGGGCGGCCGTGCACGGGTACCGGCATCCCGACCTGGACGCCGCCGTCACCCGGCAGCTCGGGAAGATGTCGCACGTCATGTTCGGCGGGCTCACGCACCCGCCCGCGGTGCGGCTCGCCGAACGGCTCGTCGAGCTGACCCCCGAACCGCTGACCAAGGTGTTCTTCGCCGACTCCGGGTCCGTCGGCGTCGAGGTCGCGATCAAGATGGCGCTGCAGTACTGGCGGTCGCAGGGCAGGCCCGAACGGCACCGGCTGCTGACCGTCCGCGGCGGCTACCACGGCGACACGTTCGGCGACATGGCCGTCTGCGACCCGGTGAACGGCATGCACCACCTGTTCAGCGACGTCCTCGCCCGGCACGTGTTCGCGCCGCCGCCCCCGCTCGGCTACACCGCCGACCCCGACCAGGGCTACCTGGACGAACTCGCCCGGCTCGCCGACGCGCACGCCGGCGAACTCGCGGCGATCATCGTCGAACCCGTCGTGCAGGGCGCGGGCGGCATGCGGTTCTACGCCCCCGAGTACCTGCGGGCCCTCCGCGACATCGCCGACGAGCACGGCATCCTGCTCGTCCTGGACGAGATCGCCACCGGGTTCGGCCGCACCGGCGAACTGTGGGGCTGCGACCACGCCGAGGTCTCCCCCGACATCATGTGCCTCGGCAAGGCCCTCACCGGCGGCTACATGACGATGGCCGCGACCCTCTGCACCGACCGGGTCGCGCACGGCATCACGTCCGGTGAAGCGGGCGCGCTCATGCACGGGCCCACGTTCATGGCGAACCCGCTCGCCGCCGCCGTCGCCTCCGCGTCCATCGACCTGCTCCAGACCCGCGACTGGCGCGACGAGGTCGACACCATCGAGGCGATCCTCACCAGCGAACTCGACGGCGCCGCCGGGCTCCCGGGCGTCGCGGACGTCCGCGTCCTCGGCGCGATCGGCGTCGTCGAGGCGGACGAGCCCGTCGACGTCGCGTCCGTCCAGGAGATCGCGATGTCGTACGGGGTGTGGCTCCGGCCGTTCGGCCGGCTCGTCTACACGATGCCCCCGTACGTGTGCACACCGGACGAGACGACGCACATCGCCGCCGCCCTCCGGGCGATCGCCGAGTCGTTCGGGGAGACCGGGGACTAACCGACCGGGGACTAACCGACCGGGACTAACCGACCGCGGCCCGTTCGGGCGCGCGCGCCGCCATCGCCCGGTACACGATCGTCCCCACCCCGTACGCGACGATCACCAGCGCGAGCGCGAGCGGCGCCCGCCCGTCCGCGGGCAGCAGCGTCGCCGCGACCGCCGCCGCCAGCGCGAACACGGCGTTGAACAGCATGTCGTAGACGGCGAACACCCGGCCGCGGAACCCGTCGTCGATCGTCTCCTGCAACGTCGCGTCCACGCACAGCTTCACGCCCTGCGACACCACCCCGAGCACGAACGCGCCCGCCGTCCACGCCGTCTCGTCGAACGGCAGGCACAGCACGAACAGCCCCACCGCGCCCGCGGCCAGCAGCCCGGACGTCCACGCGTCCTTGCCGATCCGCCGCACCACCGGCGGGGTGAGCACCGCGCCGGCGAAGAACCCCGCGCCGGACGCGCCCAGCATCACCGTGAACAGGGCCATGCCCGCGTCCGCGTCGTCGGAGAAGCGGTACCGGCACAGCAGCAGCGTCATGATCAGCACGACGCCGTACAGGAACCGGTGGAACGAGATCGCGCCGAGCGCGAGCGCCGCCTGCGGGCGCCGCGCGAGGTGCCGCGCCCCGTCGCCGAGGCCGTCCAGCACGCCGCCGATCGCCTGCCGCGCCGACCCCGCCGCCCGCTCGGCCGCCGGCGGGCCCAGCCTCCCGCGCGGGAACGCCGTCGCGACCGTCCCGGCCAGCAGGTACAGCCCCGCGGACGCCGCCAGGATCGCGGCCGTCCCGGTGTGCCCCGCCCCGAACGCCCAGCGCAGCAGGGCGCCCACGCCGCCGCCGACGAACGCGATGATCGTCCCGGACGTCACCGAGAACGCGTTCGCGAGCACCAGCTCCCGGCGCCGCACCACGTGCGGCAGCCCCGCCGACAGCGCCGCGAGGAAGAACCGGTTCACGCCGAGCACCAGCAGCGCCCCGAGGAAGAACCCGGCGCCGTCCCGTCCGGTCGCGACCAGGGCCGCCACCAGCAGGACGAGCGCGGCGCGCAGCACGGGCGCCCACACGAGGATCTGCCGCCGCCGCCACCGGTCGATGAACACGCCCGCGAACGGCCCCAGCACCGAGTACGGCAGCAGCGTCACCGCGAACGCCGCCGCGGCCTCCCCGGCCGTCGCGCGCTGCTCGGGGGAGAAGAACACGTAACCGGCGAGCGCCACCTGGAACACGCCGTCGGTGAACTGCGAGGCCAGCCGCGTCGCGTAGAGCCGCCGAAAGTCCCGCCCCCGGAGGATTCCCCGCAACTCACCAGCCTTCACCCGCTCACCCTACGCTCCCCCTCCACCGGGGCAGCCGGGGCGGCCGGGGCGCGGTGTCAGTCGTCCTCGGCCAGCCAGATCCGGGTGTAGTCGTAGCCCGCGGTGGTGGGCAGGAAGCGGGCGTTGCGGACGCGGGACGAGCGGAAGATCGAGTGGTCGCGGTTCAGCAGGGGGACGATCGCGGCGTCCTGCATGATCAGGGCGTCCGCCTGCCGCCAGCACTCGGCGGCCTCCTCGGGACCGGACGCCGTCAGCGCGGCGTCGATCAGCTCGTTCACGCGCGGGTTGTTGTAGCCGCCGTAGTTCGTCGATCCGTTCCCGTAGGTGCGGCCGTCGAAGAGGGGCTGGATGATCGAGCGGCCGTTGTTGCCGTACCAGTCGGGCGTCCAGCCGGGCGCGGCGATGTCCCACTGGCCCTCGCGGGCGCGGGCCGGCGTGGTGATCGTCCCGCCGTAGAAGGAGCCGCCCGCGTCGGGCACCAGCTCGGCCGTGACGCCGCAGGACGCGAGGTTCTCGGCGATCGACTCCGCGAACAGCTTGTGCAGGCTGTTCGTCCGGTAGGGGAACTTCAGCGTGAGGGACGGGTGTCCCGCCCGGGCGAGCAGGGCGCGGCACTTGGCGGGGTCGCCCGAGTCGCCCGGCGTCGGGTAGTGGTTGGCGGCGGCGTGGCCCGAGTTGCCGGGCGGGATGACCGTGTGCAGCGGTTCCGCCACCGCCGGGCCGCCGACGATCTTGACGAGCGCGCTGCGGTCGATCGCGTACTGCAGCGCCCGGCGCACGTCCCGCTTCCCGAGCGCGCCGCCGTTGTTCGGGCTCAGCAGGTTGAACACCAGGTAGGGGCTGCTGCTCGGCGTCTTCATGATCGCGAAGCGGGGGTCGTCGCGCAGCCGGGGGATCGCGGACGTCGGCACCGGCTGGTCCCACGCGAGGTCGGCGGTGCCCTGCTCGATCTGCTGCTGCACGGCCTCCGGCGAGTCCTGGCCGAGCGTGATCCTGATCCGGGCGACGTGCCGCTCGCGCAGCGGGTCGCTCTGCGGCCGCCACGCCGGGTTCCGGGCGAGCACGTACGAGATCCCCGGCCGGTACTCGACGATGCGGTACGGCCCGTTCGAGATCGTGTGCCGCCGGAAGTCCGGGCCGTCCGGGACGAACCGGTCGTACTCCTGCGGCGCGGCGGCGGTGAACGGGAGCGCGAGGAGGTGCAGGAAGTCGCTCGCCGGGTCCTTCAGTTCGAAGACGATCGTGCGGTCGTCCTTCGCGCGGACGCCCTCGATCCCGTGGTCGCGCTGGTAGGCGGCCATCGCGGCGGGATCGCGCGGATCGACCTTCAAGAAACCGTCACAGAACGCCTGCATCCCCACGAGCGTGGACACGTAGTAGCCGCGGCCGATCGACGGCGCCGCCGGATTGCACAGCCGCTCGAACCCGCGGACGAAGTCGTGCGCCGTCACCGGGCGCGGCGGCTCGGTGTCCCACAGGACGTCCTCGCGGAGCCGCACCGTGTACGTCTCGCGGTCCTCGCTGACGCCCCCGTTGTCGCGCGTCGGGACCCGCACCGCGACGTCCGGACGCACCGGCGTCGCCTCCGCGAACTCGTTCGACGCCCGCGTGCCGAACAGCGTCCGCGCGAACGTCCGGACGAGCCCGTACGCGCCGACGCTCGCGACGGACGCGGGGTCGAGGTGCTCGACGTCCGACGACCCCACGATCCGGAGCGTGCCGCCGTCCCGGACCGGTTCGTCCGCCGACGCGCCCTCGCCGCTCCCGCCGACGCAGCCGGTCAGCCCGGCCGCGAGCACGGCGACCCCCGCCGCCGTCTTGACCACCGCACCTGCCATCACGCCTCACCTCGAACCCGTAACCGGAGCGTGCAATCACCGGCGGTGTCACAGTAGAGGCAGAGCGTGACGCAAGGGCGTCACATCACGGTTTTCTCTATAGAAGCAAAGGACGCCCCGGCGGTGACGAGTGCACCGCCGGGGCGTCCTCAGGCCTGGCGTGGACGGGCGTGCGCCCGCCTGTGTCAGCGGTCGAGCTCGCCCGCGATGAACTGCTCGACGGCGTCCCGGGCCTCGTCGTCGGTGTACTGCACCGGCGGCGACTTCATGAAGTAGGAGCTCGCCGACAGGATCGGGCCGCCGATCCCGCGGTCCTTGGCGATCTTGGCGGCGCGCACCGCGTCGATGATGACGCCGGCGGAGTTGGGGGAGTCCCACACCTCGAGCTTGTACTCGAGGTTCAGCGGGGTGTCGCCGAACGACTTGCCCTCGAGCCGCACGTACGCCCACTTGCGGTCGTCCAGCCACGGCACGTGGTCGGACGGGCCGATGTGCACGTCGGCCTTCGCCATCTCGTGCGGGATCTGCGACGTCACCGACTGCGTCTTGGAGATCTTCTTCGACTGGAGGCGCTTGCGCTCCAGCATGTTCATGAAGTCCATGTTGCCGCCGAAGTTCAGCTGGTAGGTGCGCAGCAGCTCGACCCCGCGGTCCTCGAACAGCTTGGCCATCACGCGGTGCGTGATGGTCGCGCCCACCTGCGACTTGATGTCGTCGCCCACGATCGGCACGCCGGCCTTGGTGAACTTCTCGGCCCACTCGGGGTCGCTCGCGATGAACACCGGCAGCGCGTTGACGAACGCGACCTTCGCGTCGAGCGCGCACTGGGCGTAGAACCGGTCGGCCTCCTCGGAGCCCACCGGCAGGTACGACACCAGCACGTCCACCTCGGCGTCCTTCAGCGCCTGCACGACGTCGACCGGCTCGGCGTCCGACTCCTCGACCATGTCGAGGTAGTACTCGCCCAGGCCGTCCAGGGTCGGGCCGCGCTGCACGGTCACGCCGCTCGGCGGGACGTCCGCGAACTTGTACGTGTTGTTCTCGCTCGCGTGGATGGCCTCGGACAGGTCCATCCCGACCTTCTTGGCGTCGACGTCGAACGCCGCGACGAACTCGACGTCGCCGACGTGGTAGTCGCCGAACTGGACGTGCATCAGGCCGGGAACCCGCGTCTCGGGGGCCGCGTCCTTGTAGAACTCGACACCCTGGACGAGCGAAGAGGCGCAGTTGCCCACACCCACGATGGCTACGCGCACCGAACCCATCCGGTTGCTCCTTCTCCTGTTGCGGAACATGTGGTGTTCTTCACCCGACCTCGAGGGCGCCGGACCACTGGGTCAGCGGCCCTTCTCCCGAGGCATGTCCTGATCAAATTCCGAAGATTTGGCTAGTTTTTCCTGCTCGGCCCGCTCGCGGCCGATGAGCTCGTTGAGCCACCGGACCTCGCGCTCGACGGACTCCAACCCGTGGTTCTGCAACTCAAGGGTGTAGGAGTCGACCCGTTCCCGGGTCCGTGCCAGCGCGGCGCGGAACGCCTCCAGCCGCTCCTCGAGCCGGCTGCGCCGGCCTTCGAGGATCCGCAGCCGGACGTCGGCGCGGGTGTGCGAGAAGAAGGCGAAGTGCACGCCGAACCCCTCGTCCTCCCAGGACGCCGGGCCGGCCTCGGTCAGGAGCTGCTGGAGGCGCTCCTTGCCGTCGGCGGTGAGCTTGTAAACGATCTTCGACCGGCGGCTCTGCAGCGCGAGCGGCACGTTCGGCTCCTCCGGCCGGTCCTCCATGATCAGTCCCTTGGCGAGGAGCTGCTTGAGGCACGGATAGAGGGACCCGTACGAGAACGCCCGGAACATGCCCAGCAGGGCGTTGAGCCGCTTGCGCAGCTCGTACCCGTGCATCGGGGACTCGTGCAGCAGTCCGAGCACGGCGAGCTCCAGCACGCCCGCGCCCTTCCTGGCCGCCATCCCGGTTCCCTTCGCAGAGCCCGATGTCTCAGTTCGATGTATCGAGTGAATGTATCGACTCGATACATCGCAAAGATACGTACCGGGGCGCGTCATCGCAAGCCGACCCCGAACGCGGGCCCCGGGAAGTGACTCTCCGCACGTGTTTCCGTGCGCTCCGAGTGCCTCGCCGGACGCGTCGCCGCACGCGGGCGGACCGTCCGGCTACGAAGAGTGCGGAGGGCCCGGGAATACGGTGAATTTCGGGTCTATGTGGCCGAAGTGTGTCAAAGTGGCGCTTGCAGCCATCCGGCGATGTCGCACGCCCCCCGGTCGCGGGCACACGGGCCCGAACCACGGACGATCAGGGAGGGAAGGCGCCGACCGAAGTGTCGGTGAGGGGACGTCGACCAGCCGGAACGGAGTACCGCCTTGCACAGCGCTCCCCCCGCTCACCAGCCCGCACAGTACTCTTCGGACGGCGCACGAGTCGGTGTCCCCTGTTGATGAGGTCGTGTGAGTAATCCAAGCCAGCCCCGACCGGAGTCCGGGTCGCAGTGGCCGGGCGGGCAGCACCTTTCCCGCCCCGGCGACCCGGAGGCTCCCGCCTCCGCCGAACCCGCGGGGGAAGTCGACGCAACAGCGATCTTCGGTCCCCCGCCGGGCACGCCCCCGAGCACGCCGCCGCCAGCCGGGCCGTCCGACGCCCTCGGCGGCTTCGACCTCCCGGGCGCCCCGGGCCCGGGGTCCGCCGGCGGCCCCGGCCTCGGCGAGGCGACCATGCGCGTCCCGCCGGGCCCGAACCCGCCGGGCGCATCCGTGCCCGGACCGTCCGGCGCCGGTGCGGGCGCGCCGGATGCGGGCGCACTAGATGCGGGCCTGGGCGACGCGACCGTGCACGTGCCGTCCGGATCGGACCCGTTGGGCGGCCCGAGTGCCGGTTTCCCGGGCGTCCCGCCGGCCGGCGGTCCCGGTTCGTCCCTTCCGGAGCCGCCCGCGAGCGCCCCGGGAGCGGGCTTCGGCGACGCCACCGTGAACCTTTCCGGCGCGGACCCGCTGAGCGGCTTCGGCGGCGCGTCCCCGGGAGGCGGCCTCGGCGACGCGACGATGCGCGTCTCCCCCGGCGGCGATCCGCTGGGCGGCGATCCGCTGGGCGGCGATCCGCTCGGCGGCGGTCCGGCGGGCGGTGACCCGCTGGGCGGCGGTCCGCTCGGCGGTGACCCGCTCGGCGGTGGCCCGCTCGGCGGCGGTCCGGTGATGAACGGCCCAGGCGGTTTCGGGAGTGCGCCGGGGGCCGATCTGGGCGACGCGACCATGCACGTGCCGTCCGGCGGGGACCCCCTCGGCGGGCCGCCGGCCGGTGGCCCGCCGGCCGGTGGCCCGCCGGCCGGTGGCCCGGCGGGCGGACCCGCGCCGTTCAACGGCGATCCGGGCGGCGGCACCGGCGACGCGACCGTGCACGTCCCCCGTGGCGGGGACCCGTTGGGAGCACCTCCGGCGGGCGGCCTCGGTTCCTCTCCTCCCGCGAACGTTCCGGGGGCGAGTCCCTCGGCGGGCGGCGGTCATCCCGTGACCGGGCCTTCGGGTCCGGACGTGCCGGGCGCCGGACGGGGCACGCCGTCTCCGGAGACGAGCCTGGACGTCTTCCGCGGTGGGGCGCCCGCGTCCGGGCCGCCCGGCACGGGAGCTCCGGGCGGCTTCGGCGGCGCCGCGATGGGCGCGCCGGGGGCGTCTCCGGGCGGAGGGGCCCAGACGACGGCGACGGATCCGCCCGCGAAGGCGGTCGCCTTCGGGTCCGGAGGCGTGCCGGGCGGCCCCGGCGGCCCCGGTGGTCCGGGCGGCCCCGGCGGGGCCGGTGGGCCGGGCGGTCCGGGCGGGCCCGGGAAGGGGAAGCGCGGCGTCCTCGACCACCTGCGCTCGCGCCGCACCGGGTGGCGGCGGTTCCTGCCCTCGTGGAAGGTGGTCAGCGGCGCCTTCGTGCTCGGGATCGCGAGCATCGTCACGCTGGTGTGGGTCGCGTACTCGAACACGCCGACGCCCGCGGAACCGACGGTCGAGGGCGTCCAGGACCAGGCGTCGATCTTCTACTACACCGACGGCACCGAGATCGGGCGGATCGGCAAGAAGCGGCAGAGCGTCGACCTGGAGAAGGTGCCGGAGGTCGTGCAGAACGCGGTGCTGGCCGCGGAGAACCGCAGCTTCCGCACCGACCCCGGGTTCTCGATCAAGGGCACCGCGCGGGCCGCGTGGGACAACCTGACCGGCGGCTCCGGCGGCGGCTCCACGATCACGCAGCAGCTCGCCAAGAACTACTACTCCGACCCCAACAACCGGACGATGAGCCGGAAGTTCAAAGAGCTGTTCATCTCGGTGAAGCTCGAGGAGAAGTACACCAAGGACGAGATCCTCGAGCTGTACCTGAACACCATCTACTTCGGCCGCAACACGTACGGGATCCAGGCGGCGTCCCGGGAGTACTTCGGCAAGGACGTCTGGGACCTCAAGCCCGACCAGGCCGCCCTGCTCGGCGGGCTCATCCAGCACCCGAACCGCGACCCCGCCGAGAAGCAGTGGCGCGAGTGGGCGCAGGGCCGCTACGAGTACACCCTGGACGGGCTCGTCGGGATGGGCGAGATGAACGCGGCGGACGCCGAGAAGTACAAGAAGAGCTTCCCGAAGCTCCTCCCGCGCAACGCCGGCGACCAGCTGTACGAGGGCCAGCGGGGCTACATGCTGATGCGGGCCAAGGAGGAGCTGCGGCGGCTCGGCATCGACGAGCAGGAGCTGACCACCAAGGGCCTGCGGGTCTACACGACGTTCAACCGCAAGCGGATGGCGGACGCCAAGAAGGCCGCCGAGGAGAGCATCGCGCAGGTCGACCCCAAGAAGCTCGCGAAGAAGGACATCCAGGTCGGGCTGGTGTCGGTCAACACCGAGAACGGCGAGGTGATCGCGTTCTACGGCGGGCCGGGCTACCTGGAGCAGTCGTTCAACACCGTCTGGCAGGGCTCCGCGCAGGCCGGGTCGGCGATGAAGCCGTACGTGCTGGCGACGGCGCTGAAGCAGGGGTACAGCCTCAAGAGCCTCGTCGAGGGACGGTCGAAGACCCCGATCGACGCGAACGGCAACGTCGTGCCGAAGGGGACGGCGGGCGCGACGGTCGTCCCGAACACGCACGACGTCGGCCCGGCGATCACGCTGACGAAGGCGCTGCAGGAGTCGGTCAACACCGCGTTCCTGCAGCTCGCCGGGAAGGTCGGCCTCGACGAGGTGAAGGAGACCGAGACCGATGCGGGCATCTCCCCCGACCTGCTGAAGCAGCACGTGGGGATCAACCTCGCGCTGGGCGTCAACGACATCCGGGCGATCGAGCAGGCGGCGGGGTACCAGGCGTTCGCCAACGGCGGCGTCTACCACGAGCCGCACGTGATCCGCGTCGTGAAGCAGAGCGACAACGAGACGGTGCGGCTGAAGCCGAAGTACGAGTCGCGGCGGATCTTCAGCAAGGGCGTCGCGGCGGACGCGACGTACGCGATGCAGCAGGTCGTCCAGGGCGGCACGGCGACGGCGGCGCGGCTGCCGGACGGACGGGACGTCGCGGGTAAGACGGGCACCACGGACCGGAACGTGTCGTCGTGGTTCGTCGGCTACGTGCCGCAGGTGTCGACCGCGGTGACGATGTTCAGCGACGCGAACGGGCCGGACGGGAAGAAGAAGTCGGTCGTCCTGCCCGGCATCGGCGAGGTCGAGGGCGGGACGATCCCCGCGCGGCTCTGGCGCGCGTACATGACGCGGGCCACCAAGGGCCTGGAGGCCAAGTCGTTCCCCGAGCCGACGTTCAGCGGGATCACGCAGAAGTGGGCGAAGCCGCCGAAGCCGAAGAAGCCCGAGAAGCCGGAGTGGTGCGACGAGCCGTGGGGCAACCTCGACCCGCGGTGCCGCGGCGAGGGCGGCGGCAGGGGCGGCGACAAGCCGCCGTGCCAGTCGCCGATCCCGAACGGCGAATGCGACATCCGCAAGCCGCCGAGCGACCCGCCGCCGCAGTGGTGGTGCCAGATCAACCGGGGCGCCGAGCAGTGCCGGCAGCGCGACGGCGGCCGGGGCCGCGACACCGAACTCGAGGACGTCCGTCCCCTGCTGCCGCTCGGCAGGCCGCCGGAGTGAGGCGGCGATGACCGATGAACCGGCCCGCGGCGCCCGGGGCGCCGCCGGGCGTCCCGCCGCCGCGGTCCCCGTCCGATCGGGGTGTGACATGAATTATGATCGCGTGCCGCGGCGGGCGGCGCCGTCCGCCGGCGTCGCGCGTTCGGCCGCCGCCGCTCGGCCGGGCAGGTCGGGCCGGGAATCGGGCATCGCACCGGAACGGTCCGGACGAACCGGCACCGGATGGCATGATCGAGGTCGATCGACCCCCACGGGGGCCGGGAGCGTCACCGCTCCCGCCCCCACGTCCGCACGTGCGCAGTACCCTCTGACGACGCACAGCCGTACCCCAGTTGATGAGGCCGCGTGAGTAACCCAAGCCGATACGGACCGGAATACGGAGACAGCCCGGGCCGCAGGCGCGCCCCCCGCCCCGGCCCTTCCGGCGGTCAGCGCGGGAACGCCGGGGGCTCCCCCATGCCCGGCAGGCAGCCGCGGCCGGGGCCTCGCCAGGGCGGGCGCGGCGGCCCGTCGCGCGCCGGAGGCCCCCCCGGGGGCCGGCGCCGCGCGCAGCCCGCCGCGATGCCGGCGGGCCCCCCGCCGGGGCGCGGTCCAGGAGGGGCCGGAGGCCCTGGACGTCCCGGAGGTCCGGGCGGCCCGGGCGGCCCCGGCAGGCCGGGTGGACCCGGCGGCCCTGGTGGTCCCGGTGGTCTGGGCGGGCCGGGGCGTCCCGGTGGTCCGGGCGGGCCCGGTCCTCGGCGGCAGGGCGGTCCAGGTGGTCCCGGTGGCCCCGGGGGGCCGGGCGGTCCCGGGGGGCGGCGCGGCAAGCCGTCCGACAAGCCGGAGAAGACCGGCTGGCGGAAGTACGTCCCGTCCTGGAAGGTCACCCTCTCGGTGATCACCGTCGGGATCGTCGCCATCGCCACCCTCCTGGTCGTGGTGTACGTGAAGACGCCGATCCCGGACGAGCAGCAGGCGGAAGCCGTCCGGGAGTCCTCGGTGATCCACTACAAGGACGGGGAGGTGCTGGCGCGGGTCGGGATGAACCGGACCAGCGTCTCGCTGTCCGAGGTGCCGAAGCACGTGCAGAACGCGGTGCTGGCGGCCGAGGACCGCAAGTTCTGGACGGAGCCGGGCATCTCGCCGACCGGCATCGCCCGGGCGGCCGTGACGGCCGCGACCGGCGGCGAGGTCACCGGCGCGTCGACGATCACGCAGCAGCTCGCCCGCAACTACTTCGCCGGGCTCAGCCAGGAGCGGACCGTCAGCCGGAAGCTGAAGGAGATCATGATCTCCATCCGGCTGGGCAACGAGGTGAAGAAGGGGACCATCCTCGAGCTCTACCTCAACACGGTCTACTTCGGGCGGCAGGCGTACGGCATCCAGGCGGCGTCCCGCGCGTACTTCCGCACGACCGTCGACAAGCTGACCGTGGAGCAGGCCGCGCTGCTCGCCGGGATGATCCAGCAGCCGAACTACTTCGTCACCTACGGCAACCCCACCGACCCGGAGAAGAAGAAGGCCAAGGAAGCGGCGATCGCCCGCTGGAACTACGTCCTCGACGGCATGGTCGAGGAGGGGTGGCTCGAGCAGAGCAAGCGCCAGGGGATGCAGTTCCCGCAGACCTACGAGGAGTGGAGCGACGTCCAGGGCGGTGAGCAGGCCGGTTACCTGCGTCAGCGCGTCATCCGCGAGCTGGACGCGCTGGGCATCCCCGAGGACGCCCTGACGACCGAGGGCCTGAAGATCACGACGACGTTCGACCACGGCCTGCAGGAGTACACCGCCAAGGCCGTCGAGAAGATCAAGAAGGACAACAACCTCGGCAAGGAGATCCACTTCGGGCTCAGCGCGGTCGACCCCAAGACGGGCGGCGTCCTCGCGGCCTACGGCGGCCCCGGTTACGAGAAGCAGCAGTTCGACGACTCGTTCCAGGGCAAGGTGCAGCCCGGTTCGTCCTTCAAGCCGATCGTGCTCGCCACCGCGCTGAGCCAGGGCATCAGCCTGAAGACGACGATGGACGGCAGCTACCGGCGGGTCATTAACGGCACCGCGTTCACGAACGACAACCGGCAGGAGGACGGCGTCTACGACATCCAGGAGATGACGGCGATGTCGATCAACACGTCGTACGTGGAGCTCGGTCAGAAGGTCGGCCTCGAGAACGTCATCGAGATGGCCAAGAAGATGGGCATGAAGGACGCCCCGCTCGAGCCCGTCACCTCCCTGCCGCTGGGCGTCATCGACGCCAGCTCGGTCACGATGGCCTCGGTGTACTCGACGTTCGCCGCGGGCGGCGTCCACCGGCCCGCGCACGTGATCAAGTCGATCGAGAAGATCAACGGCGAACCGGTGAAGAACAAGGACGGCGAGGTCGTCAAGAAGAACCCGTGGGGCGACGGAGAGCGGGTCTTCGAGGAGGGCGTCGCGCGGGACGCGACCGCCGCCATGCGGGACGTCGTCACGCACGGCACCGGTGAGCGCGCGGCCCTTCCCGACCGCCCGGTCGCCGGTAAGACCGGTACCACGGACAAGCACCGGTCGGCGTGGTTCGTCGGTTACACCCCCCAGCTCTCCACGGCCGTGGCCATGTGGCGCCAGGACAAGAACGGCGACCGGCTGTCCCTGGAGGGCGTCGGCGACTACAACCAGGTCTACGGTGGTACCGTCCCCGCCGACCTGTTCAAGATGTTCATGACGCACGCGCACAAGGGCCAGCCGGTCATGCAGTTCCAGCCGGCCGTGTACGGCGGAGAGGTCGCCGCCTGGGCCAAGCCCGAGGTGACGCAGAGTCCGACGACCTCGCCGTCCACGTCGACGACGCCGACCTGCCAGCCGGGCCAGAACGGCCAGAACGGGCAGAACAACCGGAACTGCAAGACCAAGTCGCCGCAGGTGACGGACACCCCGACCGTTCCGCCGAGCAGTGGGGCGGGGCAGCCTTGCACGTCCCCGTGGAACACGCCGATCGGCTGCGACCCGAATCTTCCCCCGCCGGGCTACCCGGACTGGTGGTGCGACCGGGAGAACAGGCGGCAGACCGTTCCCCAGTGCCGTCCGGACGACGGCCCCGACAACCCCGACAACCCCGACCGTCCCGCGACACAGCAGAACTGACGGCACGTCGGTCACGTTCCGGACGGAAGGCCCGGAGCCGCGTCGCGCGGCCCCGGGCCTTCCGCATGCCCGCCCCCCTTCGCCTCGCCGCGGGAACACCGCACGGCGGGGCCGAACGGACCCGGTCCGTCCGCGGGCGCGTGCGGGCGCGATCACCCATAGGCTTGCTGTCCATGTCGTCGTCTTCTGAGAGGCTCGCGAAGCCCGAAGCCGAGACCGGGGACGTCCGTGGACGCATGGCGCGGCTCGTCCCGGTCCTGACGGGCGTCACGGCCCTGGTGTGCCTGCTGGGGTGGCTGCAGAAGCGGCCGTGCGCGTCCGCGGGCTTCGACTTCATCGAGACGACGACGAACGCCTGCTACACCGACGTCTACCCGCTCTACTACGTGCGCGGGCTGAACGACGGGCTGATCGCGTACTTCGACTCGTTCCCCGGCACCGACATCCGGTTCGTCGAGTACCCGGTGCTGAGCGGGGGGCTCATGCAGCTCGTCGCGTGGATCGTCGCCCCGTTCGACGACGACGGGCGGGGGATGGCGTTCTACAACGTGACCGTCCTGCTCCTCGCCGTCCTCGCGATCGTGACGGTCCTCGCGACGGCGTACGCGGCGGGGCGGCGCTCGCTGCGCGCCGGGCTGATGGTCGCCCTGTCCCCCGCGCTGCTCCTCAGCGCGTACATCAACTGGGACCTGCTCGCCGTCGGGCTGTCCGCGCTCGCGGTGGCGGCGTGGTCGAAGCGGCGGCCCGCCCTCGCGGGCGTCCTGCTGGGGCTGGCCGTCGCGGCGAAGTTCTATCCCCTGCTGTTCCTGGGGCCGCTCGTCCTGCTCTGCGTGCGCGCGGGCCAGTGGCGGGCGATGGGACGGATGCTCGCGGGCACCGCCGTCTCCTGGCTCGCGGTGAACCTGCCCGTGATGCTGTTCGCCTGGGACGGGTGGCTGCAGTTCTACACGTTCTCCCAGGACCGCGGCATCGACTGGGGCTCCATCTGGTTCTTCCTCCGCGACCAGGGCATGCCCGGACTGGACGACACGAGCCGCCTCAACCTCCTCGGCACCGGCACGTGCCTCGTGCTCTGCGCCGGCATCGCGGTGCTCGCGCTGGCCGCGCCGCGCCGCCCCCGGCTGCCGCAACTGATGTTCCTCGTCCTGGTGGCGTTCATGCTGCCGAACAAGGTCTGGTCGCCGCAGTACGTGCTGTGGCTGCTGCCCCTCGCGGTGCTGGCCCGGCCGAAACTCCCCGCGTTCGTCGCCTGGCAGATCGGCGAGATCGCCTACTTCTTCGGCATCTGGTGGTTCCTGCTGTCGGTGTCCGCGCAGACCCCCGGCCAGGACCTGTCCGGCACCCTGTCGGCGGTGGCGAGCCTGGACGCCCCCGAGGGCGGCATCGGCCAGGACGTCTACAACATCGCGCTCCTGGCGCGGTTCGTCACCGTGCTCGCGCTCGCCGCGCTCATCGTGTGGGAGGTGCTGCGCCCGTCCTCCGACGCGGTCAGATCGGACGGCGCGGACGATCCCGCGGGCGGCCTCCTCGACGGTGCGGACGACGTGGTGTCGCTCGGCCGGTGGCGCGCCGCGCGCCGCACGGCCCGCGGGGCCGGTGCGGCGGCCGTCCCGTAGGTCCGGAGAACTTCGGGGAATCGAGGTGGGCCGCAGGCCCCTGGAGCGCGGGGGTGCCGGGCCGGCCGTCCGGAATGTGCGTGGAACGTATGGTTTTGCGGGGGTTTCTGGGGCATGATCGCCGTTGCCCGGGACCCCGCGGACCGCGGGGCGCGCGAACCACCGGGGAGATGACGTGGACGCGAATCGAGCACTGGACGAACTGATCGCCGGACGGCTGGCAGCGGGCGTCTACCAGTGGCGGACACCCCCGACGCCGGGGTCGGTCGGCGACACGACCTGGACCGGACGGGCCGACGAGGCCGGCTGGCGCGGCTTCCACCTGGACGGGCGCCGCGCCTCCGACAGCGGCGAGTTCCTGCGGCTGTGCGGCGAGACCTTCGGGTTCCCCGAAGGGGTGGGCACCACCTGGGAGGCCCTGGAGGACGCCCTCACCGACCTGTCGTGGGCGCCCGCGCGGCACGGATACGTGGTGCTGTACGAGTCGTGGTCCGAGCTCGCCGAGGACGATCAGCAGGCGTTCCGCGCGGTGCTGGACCTCTTCGCGGGGGCGGTCAAGCGCTGGCGCGACACCGCCACCCCCATGACCGTGCTCCTGTCGAGCGTCGGCGTGGAGGTGGCGGGCGTGCCCCGGCTGGCGTGACGGGCCCGGTCAGTAGGTGCTGACGCTGCTGGCACCGGCGGCTGCGGCGATGACGAAGATGTAGATCACCCAGACGACGGCCCAGATCGCCGTGACGATGTACCCCATGACGAGCCCCGCCGTGGCCATGCCGGCGCCGCCCTCGCGCGTCCGCCGGATCTGGGACTGCGCGACGTGCCCGAAGATGATCGCCAGGATGGACGTGAAGCCGCAGAACACGATGCCGATCAGCCCGCACACCATGGAGGCGGTCGCCATGCCGTTGGTCGGGGGCGCCGACGGCGGCCCGTAGTGGTGGTGCTGCACCGCGGGCGGCTGCGAGTACGGCTGGGCGTACGGGTCCTGGGACCCGTAACCGTAGGGGTCGTAAGGGGGCTGTGCCATGGGTTCCCCGTTCGGTTCGCGCGCCACCGGCGAGATCACGCGTGCGCGGAGGACTGGTTCCGGATGATGCCAGTGTGACCCACGAACGGATCACGGCGCCATCTTGTGTGCTGTCGTCCGGGTTGGACGCCGCGCGAGCCGCTCCGGTTCCCCGCTGCCCGGGAAAACGTCCCGTCCGGTTCCGGACGGGTCAGCCGAGGTTCCGGCGGAGCCAGGCGATGTCGTCGGCCTGCCCGGCGGCCGGGGTCTCCACCACGACCGGCGCGCCCGCCGCCCGCACCACCGTGAGGATGAGGTCGGTGTCGATGCTGCCCGCGCCGAGGTTGGCGTGCCGGTCGGCGCCGGACCCGAACGCGTCGCGGCTGTCGTTGCAGTGCACGAGGTCGATGCGCCCGGTGATGGCCTTGATCCGGTCGACGGCGTCGATGAGCGCCTCGCCCGCCGCGTGCGCGTGGCAGGTGTCGAGGCAGAACCCGAGCTTGGACTCCAGCCCCGGGACGCCCGACAGCACCTCCCAGAGCCGGGCGATCCGGTCGAACTTGCGGGCCATCGCGTTACCGCCGCCCGCGGTGTTCTCGATGTAGACCGGGATCGGGCACTCGACCCGCTCGAACACCTTGCGCCAGTTCTCGAAGCCCGTCTCCGGGTCGTCGTCCTTCAGGACGTGCCCGCCGTGCACGATCAGCGCCTTCGCGCCGATGGACGCCGCCGCCTCCAGCTGCTGCGTGAGGTTCTTGCGGCTCGGGATCCGGATGCGGTTGTTGGACGTCGCCACGTTGATCGTGTACGGGGCGTGCACGAACACGTCCACGCCGGACCCGGCCAGCGCCTCGACGCCCTCCGGCAGGACGGGCTTCTTCCACCCCTGCGGGTCGCCCAGGAAGAACTGCACGACGTCGGCGCCGACGGCGCGGGCGTTGTCCAGCGGGTTGGTCTGGTCGACGTGGGCTCCGATGCGCATGCCCCCGAGGTTAGCCGCGGGGGACGACAACACGGTGCGCCTTCGACTCGGTGCGCCTGTGACATGGTGCGACATGCTGCGACATGGAGCGACTTCGCCCACGGTCGGGCCCGCGCACGTCCGGCGCCGAGGGCGGCGCCCGGGACGTCTCCACGGGTTCGGTGCGCGGAATGCGGGACGGGGGAGGGCCTACGGGACCGCCTCCCGTCGCGCGGCGCGGGGGCGGGCGCGGGGGAGGCGGCCCGGCGGCACCGGGTCAGACGGAGAAGCCGCCGTGGCTCAGCGCGAACGCGCCGCCGAGGAAAGCGGCGATCATGCCGATGACGTTGAGCCACCGCTGGTTGATCGTCCCGGAGATCATCTGGGAGTAGAGCGCGAGCGGCAGGCCGATGACGGCCGCGATCGAGCCGGGGAGGTGGGTCGACGGGATCCAGCCCAGCACCAGGGCGGCGATCCCGATGGTGATGGACGCGGCGGCGAGCGCGTTCCCCATGGTGTGCGAATCGGTCTGTGCGTCGGGGCGGGCGGTCACGCCCCGGCCGCTCCCGGCGGCCTGCCTGCTCCCGGCTGCCTCCTGTGGCATCGGACCTCCTCGTGGTGTGTCACCGCTCGGCCGGCGGGCCGGTCGACCGGTCGGACGGTGCTCTAAGGGTTCCCGGGACGGCTGGGGATCAACCTGCGAGCCCGGGCGGAAAATGTCGGCGGCACCCGGTACGGTCGAACACGGATTCGAGAACGAGTCGAGGCCGTCCCCGGGGGGAAGCGGGGAGAAGGCGGAGGCGAGGGGCATGGACCACAGCGAGCTGGCGCTGATCGGGGACGCGGAGCTGGTGGAGGAGCTGACGCTCCTCACGACGCAGACCGCCCGGATGCGCGCCCGCATGACCGACATCATGACCGAGCTGGAACGGCGGCGCTGCGCGAAGGCGTCCCGTCCCGGACCGCGTTCCGGCGGCCGCCAGGGCGCCCGTCCCGGCGCGCGCCACTGACCCGCGCCGCCGGGGCGCCGCCGCGGTGAGCGGCGGCGCGCGGCGTCGTCGTGAGGGAACGTCGCGGGGGAACGTCGTGGGGGAACACGGTCACGGGCCACCTGCCGAGTTGGTAGCCTGTATCGGTCCCGCGGCAGGTCCGCCCGGCGATCCGGGCAGCCGACCGCCACGGGAGACGCGACAGCCCTCCTGTCACGGAGAGACCGTGACCGCACCAGTCCAGAGGAGGTAGGGACCAGCATGCGTCGTTACGAAGTCATGACGATCCTCGACCCCGGCATCGACGAGCGCACCGCTCCGGCGGCCCTCGAGCCGTTCCTGAAGGTCGTCAAGGACGGCGGTGGCAGCGTCGAGAAGGTCGACGTCTGGGGCCGCCGTCGCCTGGCGTACGACATCCAGAAGAAGTCCGAAGGCATCTACGCGGTGGTCGACCTGTCGGCTGAGCCCGCCACGGTCAAGGAGCTCGACCGGCAGCTCAACCTCAGCGAGTCGATCCTCCGCACGAAGGTCATCCGTCCCGAGGTCCACTGAGCCCGGCTCAGCAGCCCTCTGAACAGCCGGAGCGAGCCCCATGGCAGGCGACACCGTAATCACCCTCGTCGGGAACCTCGTCGAGGACCCGACCCTGCGTTTCACCAGCAGCGGCGTACCGGTCGCCTCCTTCCGGGTCGCCTCGACGCCGCGGTCGTTCGACCGCCAGTCGGGCGAGTGGAAGGACGGCGAGACGCTGTTCATGTCCTGCAGCGTCTGGCGGCAGGCCGCCGAGAACGTGGCCGAGAGCCTGCAGCGCGGCATGCGGGTGATCGTGCAGGGCCGGCTCAAGGCGCGGACCTACGAGACCCAGGGTGACAAGCGCACCGTCTTCGAGATCGACGTCGAAGAGGTCGGCCCGTCACTGCGCAGCGCCACCGCCAAGGTCAACAAGACCCAGCGGCAGGGCGGTGCCGGAGGCGGCGGCGGCTTCGGCGGCGGCGGCGGTTTCGGCGGCGGCCAGCAGGGCGGCGGCGACGGCTTCGGGGGCGGCCAGCCCCAGGGCGGGTTCGGCGGCGGCCAGCAGGGCGCCCCGGCCGACCCCTGGGCCACCGGCGGCGGCGGCGGTGGCGGCGGCTACAACGACGACCCGCCGTTCTAGCGGCCTTCCCGGGCGCTCGCCGGCACCTCGCGGCGGTCCCGCCCCGCCGCGACTCCAGACGTCCGCCGCACGTCGGCGGAGAACCGAACCAGCACACGTCCATTCCCGCGTGAGCGGGGCTCTCCCAAAGGAGCACCACGATGGCGAAGCCACCTCCGCGCAAGCCGAAGAAGAAGGTTTGCGTGTTCTGCCAGGAGAAGATCTCCTACGTCGACTACAAGGACACGGTCCTGCTGCGGAAGTTCATCTCCGACCGCGGCAAGATCCGTGCCCGGCGTGTCACGGGCAACTGCACCCAGCATCAGCGCGACGTCGCCACGGCGATCAAGAACGCCCGTGAGATGGCGCTGCTGCCCTACACCAGCACCGCGCGCTGAGGCCGGGGGGAAGCAGATCATGAAGCTCATCCTGACCCAGCAGGTCTCCGGGCTCGGCGAGCCCGGTGACGTCATCGAGGTCCGTGACGGCTACGGCCGCAACTACCTGATCCCGCGCGGGTTCGCCATCCGGTGGACGCGCGGCGGCGAGAAGGAGATCGAGTCGATCAAGAAGGCGCGTTCGGCCCGCGAGATCGCGACCGTCGAGCACGCCAAGGAGGTCGCCGACCGGCTCGGCGGGCTGCGCGTCACGCTGCGCACCCGCACCGGCAGCAACGGCCGCCTGTTCGGCGCGGTGACCGCCGCCGACATCGCCGAGGCGGTCAAGGCCGCCGACGGTCCCGACCTGGACCGCCGCCGCATCGAGATCGGCAACCCGATCAAGACCGTCGGCACGCACCGGGTCAGCGTCCGGCTGCACTCGGACGTCAACGCCACGATCGACGTCGACGTCGTCGAGGGCTGACGCCCGCGCCCGCACGACCCCGAACCGGCCCCCACGCGTCCACCGCGTGGGGGCCGGTTCGCGTGAAACGCCCGTGAACCCCCGGTGCTTGGGTGATCGACAAGCGCCGGATACGTTCCGTTACTAGATCACCACGGGACGAAGGGGGACGGTGTTGATCGTGCGATCGGGGGAAGACGCGGGATCCGAGCCGCCGGTGTCGCGCCGGACGGTCATCCGCGGGGCGGTGGGGGCCGGACTGCTCGTGGCGGGGCTCGCACCGCACAATGGGGCCATGGCGGACGAACTGCCCGTCGGGATGCGCCCGGACGAGCAACCGATCCTCGGCGAACGGGCGGTGTTCCGGGCG
Source organism: Actinomadura sediminis (assembly GCF_042675525.1). NCBI lineage: Bacteria > Bacillati > Actinomycetota > Actinomycetes > Streptosporangiales > Thermomonosporaceae > Actinomadura > Actinomadura sediminis. Next base: position 66,095 of record NZ_JBHTJA010000003.1, on the reverse strand, counting down.
GACGAGCCCCGCGTCTACACGCGCGAGGACTGGAACGCCCGTCCGCCCAAGCGTCCCGCCGAGGTGCTGAACCGGGCGCCGGACCGCATCGTCGTCCACCACACCGCCACGGCGAACAGCAAGGACCGGTCCCTCGCGCACGCGTTCGCGCTGTCCCGCAAGATCCAGAAGTGGCACATGCAGGACAACGGCTGGGACGACGCCGGCCAGCAGCTCACGATCAGCCGCGGCGGCATCGTCATGGAGGGCCGCAACCGCAGCCTCGATTCGATCCGGGCGGGGAACCTCGCGGTCGGGGCGCAGGTGCTCCACCACAACGACCACACCATCGGCATCGAGAACGAGGGCACCTACACCAAGAGCGGCGTGCCCAAGCGGCTGTGGGAATCGCTGGTCGAGGTGTGCGCGTGGCTCTGCGAGCAGTACCGGCTCGAACCCGCCGAGGCGATCGTCGGGCACCGCGACTACAACGCGACCTCCTGCCCGGGCGACCGGCTCTACAAGCGGCTGCCCGAGTTGCGCCGCGACGTCGCGAAGCGCCTGAACGGGCCGCCGAAGGGCGGTGGCGGCTACCCGGAGACGTCGATCTTCCCGCCGTTCGACCCGTTCGGCTGAGCGCGCCCGTCACTCACCGCCCGCGGTGCCGCGGGCGGTGTACCCGGTGCGGCGCCGGGCGATCTCGGGGTCGAGTTCCTCGACCAGCGACCAGATGCCGGCGACCCGCTCCAGCAGCGTCTCCGGAGGCAGGTCGGCCAGGCCCTCCGCCGCGAGGTCGTCGATCGCCTGCGCGAGCCGGGCCAACCGCTCGCCGTCCGTAGAACACATGTTCGAATAGTAGTGAGCGTGCAGCATGTGGCGTGTGTGCTTTGCCGATTCGATACGCACACTGCCGAACACGCAACGTGCATATGCGCGCTTCAGCGGACGGCGCCGGTCACCATCCACCGGTCGCCGCGCGCACGCAGGCCCAGCGTGAGCATCCGCGTGCCCATCCACAGGCCGATCGCGATCCACAGCCCGACGAGCCCCGCGCCCGTCCAGTACGCGGCGAGCGCGGCGGGCAGGAACACCAGTGTCGCGACGAGCGTCGTCGCCGCGAGGTACGCGCCGTCGCCCGCGCCGATCAGGATGCCGTCCAGGACGAACACCACGCCCGCGACCGGCTGCAGCAGCGCGACGAGCAGCAGCGACGCGAGCAGCAGGTCCCGCACGTCGCCGTCGCCGGTGAACAGCGCGGGCAGCCACGGCCGCGCCACGAGGATCAGCAGCCCGAACAGCACCCCGCAGACGATCCCCCACCACACCATCCGGCGGGTGACCGCCCGCGTCCCCGCGACGTCCGACGCCCCCAGGTACCGGCCGGTGATCGCCTGCCCCGCGATCGCGATCGCGTCGAGCGCGAACGCCAGCAGCGTCCACACCTGGAAACCCACCTGGTACGCGGCGATCTCCGCGTCGCCCATCCGCGCCGCGATCGACGTCCCCGCGATCAGCACCACCCGCAGCGCCGCCGTCCGCAGCAGCAGCCCGACCCCCGCGGTCGCGGCCGTCCGCACCCCCGCCGCGTCCGGGCGCACCGGCGCCCCGTGCCGCCGCGCGCCCCGCAGCACCACCGCGACGTAGACGGCCGCGCTCGCCGTCTGCGCGATCACCGTGCCCCACGCCGAACCCGCGATGCCCCAGTCCAGGACGATCACGAACAGCACGTTGAGGACGAGGTTCGAGCCGAAGCCCCCGACGGACACGAGCAGCGGCGTCCGCGTGTCCTGCAGCCCCCGCAGGACGCCCGTCCCCGCGAGGACCACGAGCATCGACGGAATGCCGAACAGGCTCACCCGCAGGTACGTCTCGGCGTACGGCGCCACGTCCGCCGACGCCCCGAACGCGTCGACGATCCCCGGGACCGCCCACCACGCCGCGGCGACGATCACCGCGCCGATGGCGAGGGCGAGCCACATGCCGTCGATGCCCTGCCGGATCGCCGCCCGCATGTCCCCGGCCCCGACCTGCCGCGCCACGCCCGCGGTCGTCCCGTAGGCGAGGAAGACGCACAGGTACACCAGCGTGCTCAGCGCCTGCCCGGCCACGCCGAGCCCGCCGAGCTGGTGCGTGCCGAGATGCCCGATGATGGCGCTGTCCGACAGCAGGAACAGCGGCTCGGCGACGAGCGCGCCGAACGCCGGCACGGCGAGCCGCAGGATCTCCCGGTCGTGCGCGGTCACGAGACGGCGGGGGTTCATCACCGCTGAAACCTACCAGGATGTAACTGACGAAACGGAGTTCACCCCTTACAGGGAAGTTCCCGGCAGACTTTCTTTCCCCCACACCCGGTGGACGGCGTCGTCGCTGGTCAGCGCCCCACCGGGCGATCTTGTGGAGAACTTTCCCCAGGGTTTTCCACAGGTCGTGCACAAGCTCCACGGCGTGTTTGCACAGGTTGTCCACAGAGTTGTCCACAGGTCGCTTTGCTCCCCGCCCGCCTCGGTCGCGAGAATGTCCGACGCCTCGGATAGACCTGAGACGCACGGGCGCCGCGCGGACGGGGCCGCCGCCGTCCGAGATGAAGGGGGTGCAGCCGTGAGCGTGTCCGACCTCGGGCCTCATGAGCAGGAGTTCGAACGCACTCCCCCGCACGACATCGCCGCCGAGCAGGGCGTCCTCGGCGGCATGCTGCTCTCCCAGGACGCCATCGCCGAGGTCATCGAGGTCCTGCGCACCTCCGACTTCTACCGCCCCGCGCACCAGATCATCTACGACGTCGTCCTCGACCTCTACGGCCGCGGCGACCCCGCCGACGCCGTCACCGTGTCGGGCGAGCTGACCAAGAACGGCGAGATCAACCGCATCGGCGGCGCCCCCTACCTGCACACGCTGATCTCCTCGGTGCCCACCGCCGCCAACGCGGGCTACTACGCCAAGATCGTCCACGAGCGCGCCGTGCTGCGCCGCCTCGTCGAGACCGGCACCCGCATCGTCCAGATGGGCTACGCCGCCGACGGCGCCGACGCCGACGAGGTCCTCGACCGCGCCCAGGCCGAGGTCTTCGCCATCGCCGAGAAGCGCGCCGGCGAGGACTACGTGCCGCTCAGCGAGATCATGCCCGGCGCCCTGGACGAGATCGAGGCGATCGGCAGCCGCGGCGGCCAGATGGTCGGCTGCCCCACCGGCTTCGCCGACCTCGACGCCCTCACCAACGGCCTCCACCCGGGCCAGATGATCGTCGTGGCCGCAAGGCCTGCCATGGGGAAGGCCCTGGAACTGGGCACACCGCTTCCGACCCCCACCGGCTGGACGACGATGGGCGAAGTGCGCGTCGGCGACCGCCTCATCGGCGCCGACGGCAGACCCACCCGGGTCGTCGCCGCCACCGACGTCATGCACGACCGCCCCTGCTACGAGATCGAGTTCTCCGACGGCGAGGTCATCGTCGCCGACGCCGGACACCAGTGGCGCACCACCGCCCGCGCCGTCTGCCGCCCGTCCCCCGCCGAGCACCTGCGGCCCCGCCCCGGCCCCGGCGCCGAGCCGGCCCCGGCGGCGGCCCGCACGATCGGCAGCCGCTACGGGACCTGCCGGACGAACACCCGCGCCACCGGCCGCACCGGCGACGGGACGGCGATCCGCACGACCACCGAGATCCTCGCCACCCTGCACCGCGACGGGCTCACCCACGCGGTCGAGGTCGCCGAACCCTTCGACCTCCCCGAAGCCGACCTCCCCGCCGACCCCTACGTCCTCGGCCTCCGCCTCGGCACCGGGCAGGCGACGCACCTGCCCGAAGCCTGCCTGCGCGCGTCCGCCGAACAGCGCCGCGCCCTGCTGGACGGCCTCCTCGACACGGCCGCGAGCACCGGCGAGGACGGCCGCGTCCGGCTGACGGTCGCGGGCGAGCCCCTCGCGCACGCCGTCCACGAACTGCTGATGACCCTCGGCCGTTGCGCCGCCATCGAGCCCGCCGCCGGGACGTCCGCCCACCGGATCGTCCTGGGCGACACCCTGCCCCGCCACATCGTGGACGTGCGGCCGGTGGCGAGCGTGCCGGTGCGGTGCGTCCAGGTCGACAACGCCGACCACATGTACCTGGCCGGACGGTCGTGCATCCCGACGCACAACTCGACGCTCGCGCTCGACTTCGCCCGCGCGGCGTCGATCAAGCACGGGCTGACCTCGGCGTTCTTCAGCCTGGAGATGGGCCGCAACGAGATCACGATGCGTCTTCTCTCGGCGGAGGCGCGGGTGGCGCTGCACGCGATGCGGTCCGGCACGATGCAGGACGAGGACTGGACGCGCCTCGCCCGCCGGATGAGCGAGGTCGCCGAGGCGCCGCTGTTCATCGACGACTCCCCCAACATGTCGATGATGGAGATCCGCGCGAAGTGCCGTCGGCTGAAGCAGCAGCACGACCTGCGCCTGGTGATCATCGACTACCTGCAGCTGATGACGTCCGGCAAACGAGTGGAGAGCCGCCAGGTGGAGGTGTCGGAGTTCTCCCGCTCGCTGAAGCTGCTCGCCAAGGAACTGGGCGTCCCCGTCATCGCCCTCTCCCAGCTCAACCGAGGCCCCGAACAACGAACCGACAAGAAGCCCATGGTCTCCGATCTACGTGAATCGGGCAGCATCGAGCAGGATGCGGACATGGTGATCCTGTTGCATCGGGAGGATGCGTACGAGAAGGAGTCGCCGCGGGCGGGTGAGGCCGACCTGATCGTCGCCAAGCACCGTAACGGCCCGACCGCCACCGTGACCGTCGCGTTCCAGGGGCACTACAGCCGGTTCGTCGACATGGCCCAGTAGGGACGGGCTGCCGGGGTCAGGTTCGGAACAGGCGCCAGAAGGCCCGGGCGGTCTCCTCGGCCGACGCGGGGGCGTCGTCCTCGATCCAGGTGGCGAGCACGCCGATCAGGGCGCCCGCCAAGTATGCGGCGTGCACCCCGGACGGGACGTCGTCGAACCCGGCGGGGCGGCGTCCCGCGCGGAACGAGGCCGCGAGTTCGGTGGTCAGCCGTGTCCGCATGCGCGCGGCGAACAGCGCGCTTCCCTGGCTGCCCAGCATGCGCCGATACAGGGGTGCGTTGTCGGCGATGTGCTGGAACAGCGCGTGCAGCGGTGGGGGGACGTCGTCCGGGGGTGCGTCGAGGGGGCACAGCGCCGCTGCGCGGGCCACGTGTGCCACCGCGTCTTCCATGGCGTCGGTCACCAGCGCGTCCACGTCGGGGAAGTGCTGGTAAACGGTGGCGCGGTTCACGCCGGCGTGCCGGGCGACCTCCGACATGGTGATCGCGGTGGGCTCCTTGGCCGCGGCCAGTTCCAGGATCGCCGCCCGCAGCCGGGCCCGGCTGCGGACGGCGCGCGGGTCGTCCGGATTCATGCCGTCCACACTAACCGACATCTGTCGGTTTACTAATCGACAAGTGTCGTTTAGTGTCCTGGGCATGCGAATCGAGATCTGGGCGGACGTGGTCTGCGCGTGGGCGTTCATCGGCAAGCGGCGGCTGGAGAAGGCGCTGGGCGACAGCGGGGCCGAGGTGGTCTGGCGGCCCTTCAGGATCGACCCGAGCGCGCCCGACCAGGCGGTTCCCGTCGAGGAGGCTTGGCGCGACCCGATGGTGGACGCCGCTCTCCGGGAGTGCGCGCCGGGGCTGACGCCGGCCGAGAACCGGGTTCGCATTTCCCGGATCGCGGCGGACGAAGGGCTGGGGTCGAGGTGGGGGGCGGCCTGGCGTGCCGGCAGTCACGACGCGCACCGGCTGCTGCACCTGGCGCGGGTGGACGGCGGTGCCGCGCTGCAGAACGAGGTGGCCGAGCGGGTGATGACGGCGCACTTCATCGACGGCGACGACATCAGCGATCGACGCTGCCTGCGGGACGTCGCCATCCGTTCGGGATTCGCCGAGGGGGCCGCGCTGCTGGACACCGACGCGGGCGACCGCGAGGTGCGGGAGCTGCTCCTGATCGGCAAGGCGAGGGGCATCGCGACGTCCCCGACGATCGTGGTCGGCGACCGGGCGCTGGCCGGCGCCCAGCCGCCCGAGGTGATCGCCGGCTTCCTCGCCGGAGGAGACCGCGGCCGCGAGATGCCGGAGGAGGTGCGGCGCCTGCGCTGGGCCGAGTCCCTGCTGGACCGGCGCGACCCGCTCGGCGCTCTCGTCCTGCTGAAGCCCCTGCTGGACGGGCATGCCGACGACCTGAACGTCCGCCGGGTCGCGGCCCGCGCCTACTTCCACTCGGCCCAGCTGGCGCGCGCCCGCGGCCTGCTGGAGCGGCTGGTCGCCGACGCGCCGGACGACGCCTACGCGCGGCTCATGCTCGGCCGCACCCTCCGGCGTCTGGGTGAGGGCGACCGGGCGGCTCCCCACCTGAAGATGGCCGCCGCCATGACGCCCGAGTTCGCCTGACCTGCCGATCCGGCTTTCTTGACCTACGGGTCCAGAATCGTGCTAGTGTTCCGGCCATGGGAAGGCCGAAGCAGTTCGATCCGGACGTCGCGGTCGAGCAGGCGATGCAGGTGTTCTGGCGGAAGGGCTACGCCGGGACGACCCCGCAGGACCTCGTCGACGCGATCGGCATCGGAAAGGGCAGCCTCTACAACGCCTTCGGCAGCAAGCACGCGCTGTTCGAGCGGGCGCTCCGGCGGTACCGGGACGACCAGGCGGCCGCGCTGGTCGACCTGCTCGGGCGGCCGGGGCCGGTGAAGGAGCGGCTGCGCGGGGCGCTGGAGATGCTCGCGGCGATGGACCTCGCGGACGAGGACCGGCGGGGGTGCATGGCCGTGAACACGGCGGCCGAGCTCGGCTCCGGCGATCCGGGGGCGAGCGAGCTGGTCCGGCGGATGCTCGACCGGACCGAGGCGGCGTTCCGCGCGGCGGTCGAGGAGGGGCAGCGGTCGGGAGAGATCGCTCCCGAGCGCGATGCGGCCGCGCTCGGGAGCCTGCTGCTGAACACGGTCGTGGGCCTGCGGCTGCTCGCCCGTGTCGCGGACGGACCCGAACGGCTGGAGCGGGTGATCGACGGGGTGGTCGACACCCTCTGATCTCGCACGCGGCGGTTCGGCCGCCCATTTTTTCGCCCAGATTTTGTACCTGTAGTTCAAGAAGGAGTCTCATGAAGCTCGGCCTCGACTCGAAGACCGCCGTCGTCACCGGCGCCAGCCGGGGCATCGGCCTCGCGACCGTCCGGACCCTGGTGGAGGAGGGCGTGCGCGTCGTCGGCGTCGCCCGGACGGTCACGCCCGAGCTGAAGGAGACCGGGGCGCACGCGGTGGCGGCCGACCTGAGCACGCCGGACGGCGTCGCGGCCCTCATGGACGAGGCGTTCGCCGAACTCGGCGGCCTCGACCTGCTGGTGAACAACGTCGGCGGCGGGGACGCCGTCGAGCCCGGCGGGTTCCTCGACGTCGACGACGCCGCGTGGGGTTCGGTCTTCGACGTGAACCTGATGAGCGCCGTCCGGGTGACGCGCGCGGCGCTGCCGAGCCTGATCGAGCGGCACGGGTCGATCGTCAACGTGTCGTCGATCAACTCGCGGATGCCCGCCGCCGGTCCGGTCGCCTACAGCGCGGCCAAGGCGGCGCTCACCGCGCTGGGCAAGTCCCTGGCCGAGGAGTTCGGGCCGCAGGGAGTGCGCGTGAACACGGTGTCGCCGGGCGTGGTCCGCACCGCGATCTGGGAGGCCCCGGACGGCTTCGGCGGCAAGATGGCCGCGGCGTTCGGGGTGGAGCACGCCGACCTGCTGGCGGGGATGCCGGCCGCGGCCGGGATCACCTCCGGCCGCATCACCGAACCCGGCGAGGTCGCCGCGCTGATCGCGTTCCTGCTGTCCGACGTCGCGGGGAACATCATGGGCGCCGAGTACCTGATCGACGGCGGCTCGGTGAAGACGTCCTGAACACGGATCCGTCCCCCGCGGAGAAGGCTCCGCGGGGGACGGACCGGGATCGGTCAGGCCGCGACGGCTTCGATCGCGGGGGTGCGCAGGACGCGCCGGGTCGCGGCGGCGACGGTCGTCCCGGTGAGGGCGGCGGCGAGCGCGACGACCGCGACGTACGTCCACGCGTCGCCCTCGGGCATCGGGGAGTCGACGCGGACCAGGCTGAACGGGACGATCGTGAAGAGCGACGCGACGGACCCGCAGGCGAGGCCGAGCACGGTCAGCACGGCCGTCTCCACGGCGACCGTGCCCATGACCTGGCGCGGTGTCGCGCCCGCGAGCCGGGTCTGCCCGAACTCGCGGCGCCGGTGCGCGGTCGCCGCGACCAGGGTGTTGACCAGCATGATCGCGGTGAACAGGACCACCATCCCGATCACGACGAAGTTGAGCGTCTCGATGTTCTTCTGCTCCGCCGTCTTGGCGACCCCGGTGGCGGCCGTGGCGGCGTTCTCGGTGGCCTGCAGGTAGAGGGTGCCGACCGCGATCCCGGTGAAGAGGATCACCGGGGTGACGACGGCGGCCATGGCGTTCGTCCGGCGCAGCATGCCGGTGACGGCCAGGTCGCCCGCGGCGCCGCCGAACCGGCGCAGCGGCCCCGCCAGGACGGACGCGGCGCGCCGCACGAGCGCGGGCGCGAGCAGCGCCAGGCCGAGCGCGGCGAAGATGTCGGCCTGCCCCGAGGTGGCCATGGCGTCGCCGCCCGCGTCCCGCATGACCGTCACCGTGACGACGGCCTCGCCCATCGCGACCGCGAAGAACAGCGCCGCGAACCCGATCCGCTTCCTCGTCAGCCGTCCGGCGTCGGTCCCGGCGAGCGTGTCGGCGATCCGGCCGCGCGCGAGCCGCCGCGAGGTGAGCAGCGCCGCGCCGGCGGCCGAGACGAACGTGATGCCGACACCCATCGAGACCGCGATCGGCCCGAACGCGTGCGCGACGTCCCCGGGGACCTGGCCGGTGTCGTGCAGCAGCGCGAGCAGGCCGCGCCCGACCAGGACGGCCGGGCCGATCGCGAGCAGCGCGGCGACCACGGCGAGCCCCGCCGCCTCCACGGTGATCATGCGGGTGAGCTGCGCGGGCGTCGCCCCGACGCTCTTCAGCAGCGCCATCTCCGCGGACCGCTGCCGCACCGACAGCGTCAGCGTCGACGTGACGGCGAAGACGACCAGCAGCAGCCCCCAGCCGCCGACGACGCTCGCCATCGTGACCAGCGTCTCGTGCGCCGTCCCGTCGGTGCCGGACGCCGTGTCCAGCATCGACGCGAACGCCATCAGGATCGTCGCGCCGAGGAACAGCGCGAGGAGGCTCGCGGTGAACGCCCCCGCCCGCCTGCGCAGGGACCGGAATGCCAGGGCGGTCATCACGCGACCCCCGCCCGGACGCGCTGGCCCTCGACCTCGTCGGCCAGGTGCGTCATCCGCTCGGCGACCGCCTCGGCCGTCGGCGCCGTCTGGTGCCCCACGATCCGCCCGTCCGCCAGGTACAGGACGGCGTCCGCGTGCGCCGCCGCGACCGGGTCGTGCGTGACCATGACGATCGTCTGCCCGTCCGCCCGGACGGTCTCCCGCAGCAGCGCGAGGACCTCGCGGGCGCTCCGGGTGTCGAGCGCGCCCGTCGGCTCGTCCGCGAACAGGACCCGGGGCCGGGCGACCAGCGCCCGCGCGATCGCGACCCGCTGCTGCTGCCCGCCGGACAGTTCCGCCGGCAGGTGCCCGAGCCGCTCGCCGAGCCCGACCCGCCGCAGGACGTCCTCGGCCCGCCGCCGGTCGACCGGCCGCCGCGCCAGCTTCGGCGGCAGCGTCACGTTCTGCATGACGGTCAGCGTCGGCAGCAGGTTGAAGTGCTGGAACACGAACCCGATCCGCGTCCTGCGGAACTTGGTGAGCGCCGCCTCGGTCTCGCCGGCCAGTTCGGCGCCGTCCACCAGGATCCGCCCCTCCGTGGGACGATCGAGCCCCGCGGCGCACTGCAGCAGCGTGCTCTTCCCGCTTCCGGACGGGCCCATCACCGCGGTGAACGATCCCGCGGGCAGCGACAGCGACACCCCGTCCAGCGCCGCCACCCGGCCGTCGCCGGTGCCGTAGACCTTCCGAACGCCCTCGAGGCGCAGGGCCTCGGCCGACCCTTCGGCCGGCGGCGCGGTCTTGCGTCCGAACATCGTTTCTGCCTTCCGCCCGTGCGCCCCCTCGCGGAGCGCCTCCGGGAACGAAGCTACGGACGCCGGACGTCCGTGCAGATGGGTGCAGCACGCCCATCGAGGTGGACAAAACCCCACCCGTCCAGTGCGGCGTCAGGCCCCGGGGGCCTCCCTTCGACGGGCCTTGCCGCGATTGGCGCATCGCTCCGACTCGCCCAGGGGCCCGCTGTGCGATCAAGTTCTCGCTTCGCCCGCAATCGCAGTGGTCACCGTCCGCTCTGGCCGGGGCGGGGTGGTTCTCTCGGGGGAGCTTGACTCTGGCATATCGTTTATCGTTATTATCGATTAACGATATGGACTCCTCGGAGGGAGGCCGGCATGGACGCTGGTGCGTGGTGGAGGCGGGTCGACGGGCGGGCGCTCGAGGGGGTGGTGGCCCTGGCGCTGCTGCTGGTGGGGCTGTTCGGGGTGCTGCTCCCGGTCCTGGGGGTGACCGGGCCGTTCCCGCCGGTCGACTCCCGGACGGTCGAGCTGGACGGCGCGGCGGCCGTCCCGGGGGCGGGCGCCGGGGACGGCGTCGAGCTGCGGGGCCTGCGCGAGGCCGAGCTGGTGTTCGCCGACCCCGGGCTGGGCGAGCGTGTCCTGCTCGCGCTCCCGGGGGTGACCGGTGCGATCCTGTTCGTCGTGATCCTCGAGCAGCTCGTGCGGATGGCGCGCACGTTCCAGGACGGCGACGTGTTCGTCCCGCGGAACTCGCGCCGGCTGAACGTGATCGCGCTGGCCGTCCTGCTCACCGGCACGCTCGTCCCGCTGGTGGCCTCCCTCACCGCGGACGCGCTGGTGGACGGGACGGCGGTCGAGGCGGCCGTGCGGATCGGGTACGAGCCGTCCGGGCTGTGGACGCTGGTGTCGATCCTGCTGTTCGCGGCGGCGGGCGCGTTCCGGCACGGCACCCGGCTGCGCGCCGACATCGAGGGCCTCGTCTGATGCCGTCCGAGGACGCGCACCAGATCAAGGTGCACCTCGACGCGCTTCTGAAGGACCGGGAGATGACCCTGGCGCAGCTCGCCGAACGGGTGGGCGTGACGGTGGTGAACCTGTCGGTGCTCAAGAACGACCGGGCCAAGGCGATCCGCTTCTCGACGCTCACCGCGATCTGCCGGGAGCTGGGCTGCCAGCCGGGGGACCTGCTCAGCTTCGACGACTGACGTCACAGGAGGGCGCGGGCCTCGGCGAGGAGGTCGACCTGGGTGCGCCAGTCGGGGCCCGCGACGCCGATGACGGCGTGGCGGGCACCGGCGTCGCGGTAGGCGGCGAGGCGTTCGGCGGCCTGGGCGGGCGTGCCGGTGAGCGGGACGTCGGCGACGTCGGCCTGCGGGCGGCCGTAGGCGCTCGCGATGCCGGCGGCGAGGTCGTCGCGGGACGGGACGCCGGGGCCGCCGCCGAGGGCGGACGTGCCGCCGATCGCGACGGTCGGGACGGGACGGTCGTGTGCGGCGGCCAGGTCGGCGAGGACGGTGCGGCCCTCGGCGACCTCGCGCGGCGTGATCAGGGACGGGAACCATCCGTCGCCGCGCCGGGCGGCCCGCCGGATCGCGGCGGGGGAGGCGTTGCCGACCCACACCGGCGGCATCGGCACGGCCGGGGACGGGGCGATGGGCGTGTCGTGCAGGGGCGTGGTCTCGCCGGCGAGGAGGCGGGGGAGCAGGTCGAGGGCGGTGTCGGTGCGGCGGCCGCGTTCGGTGTACGGCACCCCGGCGGCGGCCCACTGGTCGGGGCCGCCGCCCGAGCCGACGCCGAGGACGAGGCGTCCGGCGGAGAGGTACTGGAGCGTCGCGATCTGCTTGGCGGCCCAGGCCAGGGGGCGGAGGGCGGGGACGAACACGCCGGTGCCGATCGTGATCCGTTCGGTGGCGGTCGCGGCGGCGGTGAGGGCGAGGGCGGCGTCCAGTGTGGGCCGCCCGACGGCGAGGTGGTCGCCGTGCCACACGCCGTCGAGTCCGGCGGCTTCGGTATGCCGGGCCGCGTCCCGCAGGGTGATGCCGTCCCGGCGCTGCACGTCGATGCCGGGGAGGATGACGCCGATCTCGAGGTTGTCCATGCCCCGATGGTGGGACCTCGAGTCGACTTGAGGTCAAGCGGGGCGTTCGAAGAGCAGTTCGCGGCCGTCCTGCTCGTCCCACTGCTCGCCGACGTGGACGAACCCGTGCCCGGCGATCGTCGCGAGCGAGCCCGCGTTGTCCGGGCCGATCGACGCGCGGACCGTCCGGACGGACGGTTCGGCGGCGGCCCGGTCGAGGAGCGCGGCGAGCATCGCCCGTGCGTGGCCGCGGCGGCGGTGCGCGGGGTCGACGGAGTAGGCGATCTCGACGGTGCCGTTCTCGTCGGGCGCCCCGTGGTAGCCCGCGTGCCCGACGACGACGCCGTCCGGTTCGGCGACGGCGGCGCGGGCGATCCAGGGCGCGTGCGCCGGGTCGCGGGCGATCTGGTCGAGCCGGAACCGCCAGAGCGCCTTGGCGTCGCCGGTCACGAAGTACTCGGTGAGCGGCGCGCCCGCCGCGGCGGACGCGCGGTCGAGGTCGCCGTCGGCGAGCGCGCGCAACGCGGCCTCGGGCAGTTCGACGAGACGGATGGGCATGGGCGGCTCCTCGCGGTGGGGGGCGGTCGATTGTTCCGGTGTCGCCCGGCGGATGTCAGCCGGTTTTCGCGTGGTGCTCCACGACGCGGGCGAGCAGCCCGACGAGACGGTCGCGGTCGGCGGGGGAGAGCGGGGCGAGAAGCTCGTCCTGGACGCCGGACACGACGGTGTCGAGGTGCTCCAGGCGCCGGACGCCGTCCGGGGTGACGGTGACGATGTTGCGGCGCCGGTCGTCGGGGTCGGTGGCGCGCTCGACGAGGCGTTCGGCGGCGAGTTCGTTGAGTGCGGCGACGACGTCGCTGCGATCGATGCCGGTGCGGCGGCCGAGTTCGGCCTGGCTCGCCGGTCCGAGCTGCTCGAGGGCGGTGAGCAGCCGGTAGTGGTACCCGCGGGAGCCGGTGGCGGCGAAGGCGTCGGACAGCAGGCGGTGGCCGTGCGCGTAGGCCTGGCTTATCAGCCAGGTCGGGAGGCGGTGGAGGCGGTCGAGCGGCTCGGCGTCGGCGGTGTTCACGCGGACCAGTCTAGAGCTTGTTGGTGCGGCCAACAATTGCTACTGTTGGTGCAGTCAATGTTGGCATTACCAATGAATTGTCTGCGACCGCACCGCCGTGTCCCGACCTGGGAGGTCACGAATGCCTGACATCACCCCCTACACGTTGGACGTGCCGCAGCGCGACCTCGACGACCTCGCGGCCCGCCTCGACCGCGTCCGGTGGCCCGACGAACTACCGGGCGTCGGCTGGGACCGCGGCGTCCCGCTCGCCCGCATGCGGGAACTCGCCGAGTACTGGCGCACCGGTCACGACTGGCGCGCCCAGGAGGCGCGGATCAACGAGTTCCCGCAGTACACGACCGAGATCGACGGCGCGAACGTGCACTTCTTCCACGTCCGCTCCCCGGAGCCGGACGCGCTGCCGCTGATCGTCACGCACGGGTGGCCGAGCGCGTCCGCCGACTTCCTCGACATGCTCGGGCCGCTCACCGACCCGCGCGCGCACGGCGGCGACCCGGCCGACGCGTTCCACGTCGTCGTCCCGTCCCTGCCGGGGTTCACGCTGTCCGGGCCCACGCGCGACACCGGGTGGAACGTCGGACGCATCGCGCGCGCCTGGGCCGAGCTGATGGAACGCCTTGGGTACACCCGGTACGGCGCGCAGGGCGGTGACTGGGGCTGGCCGGTCTCGCTGGCGCTGGCCGGTGTCGCCCCAGACCGTGTGGTGGGCCTGCACACGAACTACCTCCCGTCGCCCCCGGGGGAGACCGAGGGCCTGACAGAGGACGACCTGGAGCGGCTCGCCCGGCAGAAGGAGTACGTGTCCGCCCCCGCCGGCTACTGGCAGATGCAGTCCACGCGCCCGCAGACGCTCGCGTACGCGCTCGCCGACTCCCCCGTGGGCCAGCTCGCGTGGATCGCCGACCGGGTCACCGCCTGGACGGACCCCTCGATCGGCGTCGACGACGACCGGCTGCTGACGACCGTGTCGCTGTACTGGTTCACCGGGACGGCCGGGTCGTCGTCGCGGCTGCACGCGGAGAACACGGGCACCCGGGGCGGGCTGCCCGCGTGCCCGGTGCCGCTGGGGGTGGCCGTGTCGCCGCACGACCTCGTCCGCCCGGTCCGGCGGCTCGCCGAGCGGTACCACGACGTCGTCCACTGGACGGAGTTCGACCGGGGCGGGCACCTGCCCGCGCTGGAGATCCCCGAGTCGCTCACCGCGGACGTCCGGGCGTTCTTCCGGCTCGTCCGCCGACCGGTCACGGCTCGGTGAGGTCGTCGGAGAGGGCCCGCAGGCGGGCGCGGGCGTCGGCGTCGTACGCCTGCGCGTCGGCGCGCGCCTCGTCGAGCCCGTCGAAGAAGCGGCCCGAGACGTCGTCCAAGGCGGGGTCGGCGACGAGCCGGCGGGTGGCGCGGACGCCCTCCTCCAGGGTGCTGACCGGGGACGACACCATCTTCGTCGGCATGTACGTGGCGGGATGCAGGGCGTTCGCGGTGACGCCCGTCCCGTCGAGTTCGGCGGCGAGGTCGAAGGTGAACAGGATCTGGGCGAGCTTGCTCTGGCAGTAGGCCCGGACCGGGCTGTAGCCGCGGGTGAGCATCACGTCGCCGAAGTCGATCGCCTGCTGCCCGAGGCTGCTGACGTTCACGATCCGGGCCGGTGCCGAGGAGACCAGCGTGGGCAGCAGCAGCCGGGTCAGCAGGTATCCGGACAGGTAGTTCACCGCGAACGTCGACTCGTGCCCGTCCGCGCTCTCCTCGCGTTCGCGCGGCCCGCCGATCCCCGCGTTGTTCACCAGGACGTCCAGGCGCGGATGGTCGCCGCGGACGGCCTCGGCGAGGGCGCGGGCCTCGGCGAGGGACGCCAGATCGGCCCGGTACCACGAGGTGCGGCCGCCGATCTCCTCGCGCACGGCCGCACCGCGGGCGTCGCTGCGGCCGTGCACCAGGACGTGCGCGCCCTCGGCCGCGAGCTCGGCGGCGAGGGCGCGGCCGAGCCCGTCGGTGGCGCCGGTGATGAGGATCGTCTGCTCGTTGATGGGACGCATGCCCCCATCGTGCTCGCGCCGCGCCCCGGGACGCCAGGGACGGCGCCGCGCGTTCGTCCGGCGCCGGGGGCCCGGCCGCCGGAGGTCACGGGCGGGACAGGAAGTCCTCGACGTGCTTGAGGAACTCGTCCGGGCGTTCCGCCATCACGATGTGCCCGCTGTCGAGCTCGACGTACTCGGCGCCCGGGATGCCCGCGGCGAACTCCCGGTGGTTCTCCACCGGGAGGGTCGCGTCGTCCCGGGCGCCGACGACGAGCGTGGGCGCGGCGACCCGCGGCAGCAGGGACCGGACGTCCACCCGCCGCACCAGGTCGACCTGGCGGAGCCGGTCCGGCGTCGGGCGCATGAACCCGTGGGACTGCTCGATCGCGTCGTGCCCGGCCCGGTTCATGAACGCGCGGCTGTAGGCGAGGAGGGTCGAGTACCGGCCGAACGCCTCCGCGTCGCCCGCGACCGCGAGCCACGCCGCGACCATCTGCCGGACGTACTCGTCGCCCGGCCCGGCGACGCCCGCGACCGGGACCAGCCGCCGGACGACGTCCGGCCGCAGCCCCGCGACGGCGGTGGCGACGGGCGCGCCGAGCGAGAACCCGACGACGTCCGCCGGGCCCGTGCCCGCGTCCTCGATGACGGCCGCGACCTGCGCGGCGAGGGTCTCGGCGGTGAGCGGCGCGCCGCCGTCCGCGGCGGGGTCGCTGCCGGACAGGTCGGGCAGCACGACGGTGCGGTGACCGGTGAACCGGTCGAGCACCCCGTCCCACATGGCGGCGCCGGGACCGACGCCGTGGACGAGGACGAGCGCGGGGCCCGTCCCCTCGACGCGGTAGGGGACACGGGCGTCCGCAACGGTGATCGTGGGCATCTTGTCCGCCTTCCGGGTGGTTCCTGTGATGCCCTGAACGTTGCCGGACGCGCCGCGCGTTGAGGAGCGGACCGCGTTGGCTAGGACAACCGGTCCCAGGCTGCGGCGCCGCCGATCACCGATCATGGACGCATGGACATGGACCGCCGCGAGCTCGCCGACTTCCTCCGCCGCTCCCGGGAGCGGCTCCGCCCGCGGGAGGTCGGGCTGCCGGCCGGTCCGCGCCGCCGGACGCCCGGCCTGCGCCGCGAGGAGGTCTCGCAGCTCGCGGGCATGTCCGCCGACTACTACATGCGGCTCGAGCAGGCCCGCAGCCCGCAGCCGTCCGCGCAGCTCCTCGCCGCGCTCGCCCGCGCGCTGCGGCTCACCGCGGACGAGCGCGACCACCTGTACGTCCTCGCCGGGCACCGGCCGCCCGCCGGGCCGTTCGCGGGCGAGCACGTCCGGCCCGGCCTGCTGCACCTGCTGGACCGCCTCGGCGACACCCCCGCGCAGATCCTCGGCGACCTCGGCGACCTCCTCGCGCACAACGCGGCGGCCGAGGCGCTCTTCGGCTGCGTCTGCACGGTCGAGGGGGCCGACCGCAACATCGTCTGGCGGTGGTTCACCGACCCGTTCGTCCGGTCCGCCTATCCCGAGGACGACCACGAGCGCATCGCCCGCGCGCACGTCGCCGACCTGCGCGCCGCCGTGGCCCGGCGCGGGCACGACGCCGCGTCGGCCGCGCTGGTCGAGCGGCTGCACGGCACCGGGGGCGCGTTCACCCGGCTGTGGGAGCGGCACGAGGTCGCGGTCCGCCGCACCGGCCGGATGCGGGTCCGGCACCCGGAGATCGGGACGATCGAGTTCGACGCGGAGGTCCTCGTCACCCCCGCCGAGGACCAGCGCCTCGTCGTCCACACGCCGCCGCCCGGGTCCCGGTCGGTGGAGGCGCTCGAGCTGCTGCGCGTCATCGGGCCGGAGTGGGCCCACCGGAGCCACAGCGCAGGCGCCACAGGGACGTGACCTCGGCGGACCGGGCCGCGTGCAGCGGGTCGTCCGCGTCGGCCGCCTTCGGATGGACGGGCGCCGCGTCGAGCCGGTCGATCACCTGCAGGCCCGCGGCGGCGAACGCGGCGGTCAGGTCGTCCCGCGCCCGCAGTCCGAGGTGTTCGGCCAGGTCGGACAGGATCAGCCAGCCCTCGCCGCCCGGTTCGAGGTGGTCGCCGAGCCCGTCGAGGAACCCGCGCAGCATCCGCCCGCCCGGGTCGTAGACGGCGCGTTCCAGCGGCGTCGCGGGCTTCGCCGGGAGCCACGGCGGATTGCAGACGACGAGGCCGGCGCGTCCGTCCGGGTAAAGGTCCGCCTGCACGACGTCGACCGGCACCTGCAACCGCTCGACGTTCTCCCGGGCACATGCAAGCGCGCGCGGATCGACGTCGGTGGCGACGACCCGGCCCACACCGCGCCGCGCGAGGACGGCCGCGAGGACGCCCGTGCCGGTTCCGATGTCGAACGCGGACGTCACGCCAGGCGGGATCGGCGCGCGCGCGACGAGATCGACGTACTCGCCCCGGATCGGGGAGAACACGCCGTAGTGCGGGTGGACGCGGTCACCGCCGAGAGCGGGCACGGGCACGCCTTTGCGCCGCCACTCGTGCGCGCCGATCACCCCGAGCAGCTCCCGCAGCGGCACCACGTACGGCTCCTCGCACGGCCCGTACGCCTCCGTGCACGCGTCCCGGACGTCCGGCGCCCGCCGCAGCGGGACCACGTGCCCGGCCTCGACCGGCACCAGCACCATCCCGAGCGTGCGCGCGCGCTGGGCCCGCGCCTGCCGGAACAGGTGGAAAGCCTGGAGACCGGACGGTTCGGTCTTCTTCCTCTTACGCGTGGGTGCGTCGATCCTGCGCGCGATCGCCTGCACGAGCTGCCGGGCGTTCTGGAAGTCGCCCCGCCACAGCAGCGCCGTGCCCTCGCACGCCGCACGGTACGCGTCGTCCGCGCGCGTCCCGTCGTCGGCGGCCGTCACCCGGCGGGGCGGCGGCGCGGTCTCCGACCGCCAGCGCGCGCGGCGGCCCCGATCGTCCTCGAACCAGCCGACGCCCGGTTCGTCCGACACGTCCGCCCGCCCCTGCCCAGCACTCATACCGCGACCGTTCTGTGAGATCCCGCTTGGATCGTACGGCCGGTTCCGGCGTGACCGGGCGGCTCGGAACGGTGCGACAATCCGCGAATGCGACTTCCCGGGCCCGTCCACGTGGCCAACGAGGGTTTGGCCTTCCTCATCGAGATGGCCGCGTTCGCCGCGCTCGCCTGGTGGGGGTTCACGGCCGGAGACGCGGTAGCGGTCAACGTCCTCCTCGGCATCGGGGCACCGGCCGCGGCGATCGTCCTCTGGGGCCTGTTCGCCGCCCCGAAGGCCCGGTTCGACGCGGGGCTCCCGGTCGTCCTGCTGGTGAAGGCGCTCGTGTTCGCGGCCGCCGCCCTGGCCGTCCTCGGCGTGGGGAGCCCCGTGCTCGCCGCCGTGTTCGGGGCGGTCGCCTTCGTCAACACCGTCCTCGCCACGCTCGACCGGGACGCCCGCTTCCGCACCGCGCGGGACGGCGGCTAGGCGGACGGGCGGAGGCGGGCGTCCAGGGCGTCCAGGTCCGGGACGAACCAGATGTGGCCGCCCGTGTTCGACTCGGCGACGAGGGCGCGCAGCGCCGAGCTCGTCTCCAGGTGCGCGGAGATGTCGCCGACGATCGCCAGCCGGATCCGGTAGTTGACGAACTTCTGCATGATCTCGCCCGCGAACCGGGTGCCGAGGGCGAAGAACCGCTCGTCCAGGCGTCGCGCGGGCACGGCCACGACCTCGGCGCCGAGGAACGCGGCGCCGATCAGGTCGAGCGCGTCCTGCTCGGTGGCGATCGGCGGGCCGTCCGGGTCGCACACCAGCACCGGCGTCCCGGCCCGGTCCATCATCTCGTCAGCCATCGTGCTCCTCCGCCTCCAGTAGGTCGTTGCCGCCGTCGAGCACGCCCTCCAGAAGGCGCAGTACGTCCGCGGTCGGTCCCGCGCCGCCGAGCACGACGAACTTCAGGCGCCGCCGGCCGGCGTCGTGCACCGCCTGGATCCGCAGGCGGTCCGCGGCGGCCCCGCCGGTGTTCGCGGCGGCGAGGACGAGCGTGCTCAGCCGGTCGGCCGCCGCCCGGTCGACCCCGTCGATCTCGACGATGCTCGACACCTCGACGGACGCGCCCGCGCCCGTCCCACCGCCGGGGGCGGCCGGCCGGCCGGTGAGCGCCTCCAGATCGGCGGGCGCGATCCGGTACTGCTTGCCGATGCGCACGGCGCTGAGCCGTCCATCGCGGATGTAGCCGCGCACCGTCCGCACGTGCAGCCCGAGGAGGTCGGCGACCTCCTCGACCGAGTACATTTTCTCAGTCATCGTTCCCCACCGTACCTCTAATAGGGAACGATACGTACGTTTACAGCATCGGGCGGTCGAATGTTTCACGGGAAACAAGGGCGGATACGGCGACGGGCCGCGCCCCCGGAGCGTCCGGGGTGCGCGGCCCGTCGGGCGACCGGGCGGCCGGGGTCAGCGGCCGGTGCCTCCGTAGACGACGGCCTCGACCTGCTCGGAGTCGAGGTCGAACGCGCGGTGGGCGGCGGCGACGGCGGTGTCCAGGTCGTCCTGCGCGACGACCACCGAGATCCGGATCTCCGACGTGGAGATCATCTCGATGTTCACGCCCGCGTCCGCGATGGCGGCGAACAGCGTGGCGGTGACGCCCGGGTGCGAGCGCATCCCGGCGCCGATCAGCGACACCTTGCCGATGCGGTCGTCGTAGCGCAGCGACTCGAAGCCGATGCGCTCCTTGACCTTGTTGAGGGCCGACAGCGCGGCCTGCCCGTCCGTGGCGGGCAGCGTGAACGAGATGTCGGTGCGCCCGGTCGACGCGGCCGACACGTTCTGCACGATCATGTCGATGTTGATCTCGGCGTCGGACAGCACCGTGAAGATCGTGGCGGCCTCACCGACCTTGTCGGGGACCCCCACCACGGTGATCTTGGCCTCGCTGCGGTCGTGCGCGACGCCGGAGATGATCGCCTGCTCCATGTCCTGTCCTTCGAGTTCGCTGCTGTCGACGACCCACGTGCCTTCCTTCTGGCTGAACGAGGACCGCACGTGGATCGGGATGTTGTAGCGGCGCGCGTACTCCACGCAGCGCAGATGCAGGATCTTCGCCCCGCTCGCCGCCATCTCCAGCATCTCCTCGTAGGAGATCTTCGGGACCTTCCGCGCGGCCGGCACGATGCGCGGGTCGGCGGTGAAGACGCCGTCGACGTCGGAGTAGATCTCGCAGACGTCGGCGTTCAGGGCCGCCGCCAGCGCCACCGCGGTGGTGTCGGACCCGCCGCGGCCGAGGGTGGTGATGTCCTTGGTGCCCTGCGAGACGCCCTGGAAGCCGGCGACGATGCAGATCGAGCCCTCGTCCAGCGCGGTCCGGATGCGCCCCGGGGTCACGTCGATGATCTTGGCTTTTCCGTGGGAGCCGTCGGTGATGACCCCCGCCTGGGAGCCGGTGAACGACCGGGCCTCGTGGCCCAGGTTCGCGATGGCCATCGCCAGCAGCGCCATGGAGATGCGCTCTCCGGCGGTGAGCAGCATGTCCAGTTCGCGTGCCGGCGGCAGGGGGCTGACCTGCTCGGCCTTGTCGATGAGATCATCCGTCGTGTCACCCATGGCGGAGACGACGACAACGACGTCGTTGCCCGCCTTCTTCGTTGCGACGATCCGCTGGGCGACCCGCTTGACGCACTCGGCGTCTGCGACGGAGGAGCCACCGTACTTCTGCACGATTAGAGCCACGGTTTGGGCGCTCCTCGGTTCGGGGTCAGGCGTACCAGCCGTCCAGTCTACCGAGGTCATCCGCAATGACTACGTGCGGGTAATTCAGGGACGGGCTCCCGAACACCTCTCTCCCCCCGCCGCCGTCAACCGGCGCCGGCCGACGCGCCGGACGGGACGGGGCGTCCGGGGAGCGGGCGTTCGGGGACGGCGTGGGCGACGACGAGCTTGAGCAGCAGGACGACCGGGAGCCACGCGAGCCCGTCCGGTGCGGGGATCGCGGGGGTGAGCATCGCGCCGGTGAGGACGGCCAGCAGGGCGGCCGGACGGGCGAGGCGGCGCGGCGCGCGGGCGACGAGGACGACTCCGGCGAGGGCCCACGCGTACCAGAGCGGCCCCCACCACCACGCGGCGCCGAAGAGGAGCCCGGCGATGATCGGCTGCACGTGGACGGCCGCGAAGCCGATCTCGTCGTGCAGGAACCGGTTCACGCGCGTCGGCCGCACCGGCAGGGGCCCGTGGTAGAAGCGCTTCGCGGAGTCGAGGCCGTTGGCGACGACGCCGCCCGCGAGGTCGTACGCGATCACCGCGATGACGGCGAGCCGCCACCACGACCAGCCCGCGCCGATGCCGAGGCCGAGGGACGCGGCGACGCCGAAGGCGCCCGCGATGTGGGCGAGGGCGCGTTCGCCGCGGGTCGGGTCGACGCCGAGGAACCAGCTCGGTTTCACGTGCGGCCCCCCTCGTGGCCGGTCTTGTCCTGGCCGTTCTCGTCCTGGCCGTTCTTGTCGTGGTCGGTCATGCCGTAGGCGGTCATGGCCTCGGCGGTCCAGCGGGCGAGGCCCTCGGGGGACAACGGGTCGGTGCCGAGGACGTCGGCGATCCGGTGCCGCAGCAGGAGCACCGCGAGGTCGTTGACCAGCAGGAACGCGGTGCGTTCGGGGGTCGGGGCGTGCCGCCGGGCCGCCTCGAACAGGCGGCGGAACAGGCGCGCGCCGGCCGGGTCGTCGCCGGGCAGCAGCCGCGCGAGGTAGGCGGGGACGGGGGAGCCGGGCGGCAGGCGGCGCAGCAGCGCGTCCGCGAGGGACGCGTGGCCGCCGTCCGTCGGGGCCGGGTGCGCGGCGAGTTCGTCGAAGATCTCCTCCAGCAGGCTCACCACGTGCCGGTCGACGGTCTCGCGGAGCGCCTCCTTCGACCCGAAGTGGTGGATGACCAGGGCGGCGGAGACGCCCGCGGCCTCCCCGATCCGGCGGACGGTGACCCGGTCGGGGCCGTGCAGGGCGAACAGGCGCAGGGCCTCGTCGCGGATGACGGCCCGGGCGGTGCGGTCGTCGTTGGCTGAACGCATGTTTGGGATGCTAAACATATGTTTAGTCACTGTGCAACGCTGATGTCGGTTTTCCGCTAGTGGACGCCCGTGGCCGTCGAGGATGCTGGGGAGCATGCACGAGGACGTGGAGAGGTGCGTACGCGCCGTCCGGTCGAAGGACGCCCGGTTCGACGGATGGTTCTTCACCGGGGTGCTGACCACGGGGATCTACTGCCGCCCCAGTTGCCCGGCCGTCACGCCGAAGGCGGAGAACATGCGGTTCTACCCGAGTGCCGCGGCGGCGCAGCAGGCGGGGTTCCGGGCGTGCAAGCGGTGCCGTCCGGACGCGAGCCCCGGCTCGCCCGAGTGGAACCACCGCGCGGACGTCGTCGCCCGCGCCATGCGGCTCGTCGCGGACGGCGTGGTCGACCGTGAAGGCGTCCCCGGACTCGCGCGGAGACTCGGGTACAGCACGCGGCAGATCGAACGTCAGCTCAACGCCGAACTCGGTGCCGGGCCCCTGGCGCTGGCGCGCGCGCAGCGGGCGCAGACCGCGCGGCTGCTGATCGAGACGACGCCGCTGCCGATGGGGGACGTCGCGTTCGCCGCGGGGTTCGCGAGCATCCGGGCGTTCAACGACACCGTCCGGGAGGTGTTCGCGCTCACGCCCACCGAGCTGCGCGACCGGGTCGCGAAGGGGCACCCGCCGGCCGGGTCCGGCACCCTGTCGTTCCGGCTGCCGTTCCGGGCGCCGCTGTGCCCCGACAACCTGTTCGGGCACCTGGCGGCGACGGCGGTGCCCGGGGTCGAGGAGTGGCGGGACGGCGCGTTCCGCCGGGCGTTCCGGCTGCCGCACGGGCACGGCGTCGCGTCCCTGCGCCCGCACCCCGAGTACGTCGCCTGCACGCTCGCCCTCACCGACCTGCGCGACCTCACCATCGCGATCAGCCGGTGCCGGTGGCTGCTCGACCTCGACGCCGACCCCGTCGCCGTCGACGACCAGCTCCGCGCCGACCCGGTCCTCGCGCCGCTGGTCGGCAAGGCGCCGGGACGGCGGGTGCCGCGCGCGGCGGACGGCCCCGAGTTCGCGGTCCGGGCCGTCCTCGGGCAGCAGGTGTCGGTCGCGGCGGCCCGGACGCACGCGGCCCGGCTCGTCGTCGCGCACGGCGACCCGATCGGCGACCCGCTCGGTGGCGCGGGCGGGCTCACGCACCTGTTCCCGACGCCCGAGGCGCTCGCGGACCTCGATCCGGAGACCCTCGCGTTCCCCCGCTCCCGGCGCGTGACCCTGGCGGCGCTCGTGGACGCCCTCACGAAGGACGACATCGACCTCAGCGTCGGGAGCGACTGGGAGTCGGCCCGCGCGCGCTTGGCGACACTCCCCGGGGTCGGGCCGTGGACGATCGAGACCATCGCCATGCGCGCCCTGGGCGACCCCGACGCGTTCATCCCCGGCGACCTCGGTGTGCGCGCGGCGGCCCGCGCGCTCGGCCTCCCGCACACCCCGGCCGCCCTCACCCGCCACGCCGAAGCGTGGCGGCCGTGGCGCGCCTACGCCGTCCAGTACCTGTGGGCGACCGGTGACCACGCCATCAACTACCTGCCCGCCTCCTAGGAGCTGACATGCGGACAACCGGCAAGAGGACGACCGGCAAGAGGACAACGCACACCGTCCTGGAAAGCAAAGTCGGGCCGCTCACCATCGTGGTCACCGACGGCGCACTATCCGGCCTCTACATGCAGCAACAGCGGCACCGCCCGTCCCCGGAGACGCTCGGATTCCCCACGGACGACCCGAACGAACAGCCGTTCCCGCAAGTCGCGGAACAGCTCGACGCCTACTTCGCCGGTGACCTCACCGAGTTCGACGTCCCGATCGCCATGAACGGAACACCTTTCCAGCAACGCGTCTGGGCGGCGCTCCAGCGCATCCCCTACGGGGAAACGGTCACGTACGGCGAGCTGGCGCAGGAGATCGGCAGCCCGACCGCGTCCCGCGCCGTCGGCCTCGCCAACGGCAAGAACCCGATCAGCGTGATCGTCCCCTGCCACCGCGTCATCGGTTCCAACGGCGACCTCACCGGGTACGGCGGCGGCATCGAGCGCAAGCGGTTCCTGCTGGACTTCGAGCGCACGGTCCGGCACGGCGCCGAACCCGCGCTCTTCTGAACGGGCGGACGATTCTGTCGGCCCCCTCGGATAACGTGCGGGCGCGACCGGACGTCCGGTCGCGGGTATCGCGAAAGGGCACGTCAGATGGAGTTCCGAGTCGACCGGCAGACGCTCGCCGAGGCCGTCGCGTGGGCCGCGCGGACGCTGCCGTCCCGTCCCGCCGTGCCGGTCCTCGCCGGGATGCCGATCGAGGCCGGCGACGGCGAACTGGCCCTCGCGGGGTTCGACTACGAGGTGTCGGCGCGCGCCCGGATCGACGCGGAGGTCGCCGAGCCGGGCCGGGTGCTGGTGCCGGGCAGGCTGCTGTCCGACATCGTCAAGAGCCTCCCCGCCCAGCCCGTGGAGGTCTTCACGAAGGGCGCCGAGGTCGTCGTCCGGTGCGGGGCCGCCGAGTTCGGCCTGCTCACGATGCCCGTCGAGGACTACCCGACCCTCCCCGAGCCGCCCGCCCGCGCCGGCACCCTGCCGGGCGAGCTGTTCGCGGAGGCCGTCGCGCAGGTCGTCCCGGCCGCCGGCCGCGACGACACCCTACCGATGCTGACCGGCGCCCGCATCGACATCGAGGGCGACACGATGTGGCTCGCCTGCACCGACCGGTACCGCATCGCCGCCCGCGAACTGACCTGGTCGCCCGCCGACCCGGGGTTCACCGCGGGCGTCGTCGTCCCGGCCCGCACCCTCGCCGACGCCGCGAAGGCCGTCCGGCCGGGCGCGGAGGTCGCGATCGACCTCGGCGGCTCCGGCGAGGCCCTCATCGGCGTCTCCGGCGGCGGCCGCACCATGACCAGCCGCCTCCTGGACGACCAGTACATCAACTACCGCGCCCGGCTCACCGGCGAGTGGACGTCCACCGCGCGCGTCCGCACCGCCCCGTTCGCCGAGGCGATCAAGCGGGCGGCGCTGGTCACCGACCGGGGCACGCCCGTCCGGCTGGCGTTCACGCCCGGCGAGGTGCGGATCCGCGCCGCCACGGGCGACTCGGCCCGCGCCAACGAGGCCCTCGGCGCCGAGCTCGACGGCGACGAGGTCGACATCGCGTTCAGCCCCCAGTACCTCCTGGACGCCCTCGCCGGCGTCCGCACCGAGTGGACGCGCGTCGAGTGCACGGGCCCGACGAAGGCGGCCCTGATCACCGGAATCCCCGACGAGGAGGGCGCCGCCGACCACGACACCGGCTTCCGCTACCTCGCGATGCCGGTCCGCCTCACCTCCTGATCTAGAGGTCCAGGACGGCCAGGACGAACCGGACGTCCCGGTCGCCCGCGTTCGCGTACGAGTGCGGGCGGTCGCCGACGAACACGGCGGCCGCGCCCGCCTCGACGAGGTCGGTGCGCCCGTCCACGCCCAGCGTGAGGACGCCGTCCTCCACGTAGACGATCTCCTTGGTGCCGGGCACGTGCGGGTCGCTGTCCCGCGTCTCGCCCGGCCGCAGCTCCCACCGCCACAGCTCCAGCGACGGCCGCGGGTCGCTGCCGGCCAGCAGGGTGCCGCGCCCGCCCCGTGCGCCCTCCCACAGCACCACGTGCCGTTCCGGCGGGAACATCCGCACCGGCGGCTCCTGCTCCACCTGCACGAGCCGGGTCAGCGGCACGCCGAGCGCGTCGGAGATCCGGATCAGCGTCCCCAGGTTCGGGTTGCCGCGCCCCTGCTCCAGCCCCACGAGCACGCCTTTGCTGACGCCCGCCCGCCCGGCCAGCTTGTCCAGGCTCCAGCCGTGCCCGGCCCGCAGCGCCCGGACCGTCCGCGCCACGGCCTCGCCGATCGCACCCTGTTCGCCCACGCATCCTCCTCGACGGGGATACCAGGATGCCACCGCCCCGATCGGTCGTTACAATGACCTGCGGAGTACATCAAAATGACCGGGAGGTTCGGGGACATGCTGGAGCGAATCGTCGTGGACGAGGCCGTGCGGGAGCTGCGTCCCGACTTCGCGGTCCTCGCCATGACCGCGGAGGGCCTCACGAACGGACCGGGCGACGACGCCTCGGCCGCCTGGTTGACCCGCGCCGCCGAACACGCCGACCCCGCGAACCCGCACGTGGAAGCGTGGCGCGAAGCGTACCGGGCGTTCGGCGCGAAGCCGAAGCGCACCCGCCCGTCCGTCGACGCCCTCATGCGCCGCGCCGTCCCGTCCATCAACCGGGTCGTGGACGCCTACAACGCGATCAGCGTCGAGCACGCGCTCCCGATCGGCGGCGAGGACCTCGACGCCTACCGCGGCCCCGCCCGGCTCGTCCGCGCCACCGGCGACGAACCCTTCGACGTCGTCGCGTCCGGCGAACCGGCCGTCGAGCACCCCGAGCCGGGCGAGGTCGTCTGGCGCGACGACGACGGTGTCACGTGCCGCCGCTGGAACTGGCGGCAGTGCGTCCGCACCCGCCTCACCGAGAACACCAAGAACGCCCTGTTCCTGCTGGAACGCCTCGAGCCGTACCCCCTCGACGACCTCCACGCCGCCGCCGACGCCCTCGCCGCCCGCCTCCGCGAGATCTCCCCGGACGTCCGGATCGCCACCCGGCTCGTCGCATGGTGACGGTCCTCGCCCTCGGCGCGGCCCTGGCCTACGGCGTCGCCGACTTCCTCGGCGGTGCCGTCTCCCGCCGCGCCACCGCCCTGCAGGCGCTGCTGTGGTGCGTGCCCGTCGGGTTCGTCGTCGTCCTCACCGCCGCGCTGATCGACGGCGGCGCGCCCACCGCCCCGTCCCTCGCCTGGGGGTTCGGCGCGGGCCTCGCCGGCGGCACCGGCCTCATCACCTTCTACGGCGCGCTCGCCCGCGGCCCGATGAGCGTCGTCGCGCCCGTCTCGGCCCTCGCCGCCGCCGTCCTCCCCGTCGCCGCCGGCGTCGTGCGCGGCGAACGGCTCAGCGCCACCGTGATCGCGGGCGTCCTCCTGTGCCTGGTCGCGATCGGCATGGTCAGCATGGAGGAGGACAAGGAGGAAACGGCGCCCGCCAAGCGGAGCCTCACCGACTCGGGCCCCCTCATGGCGGCCGTCTCCGGCATCTGCTTCGGCGTCTTCTTCACCATCCTCGGCGCCGCCGGGAAGGACGGCGACCTGTGGCCGATCGTCGGCTCCCGCGTCGGCAACCTCGCGGTCGTCCTGGTCGCCGTCGCCGTCGCTCTCCGCCTCCGCGGCGGGAACCTCGGCCCCCGCGTCTCCGGTCGCACCCTGATCGCCCTCGCGCTGCTCTCCGGAATCCTCGACGCGAGCGCGAACGTCCTGTTCGTCGTCGCCACCCAGCACGGCCTGCTCAGCCTCGCCGCCGTCCTGACGTCCCTCTACCCGGCGATCACCGTCCTCCTGGCCCGCATCGCCTACAGCGAGCGCCTCCGCGCCGTCCAGCGCGTCGGCCTCGCCGTCGCCGCCACCGGCGTGGTCCTGGTGACCGCCGGGTGACGCACCGACGCGGCATGCGCGCGGTGTGGCACGACCTCCACCGCAACCGATCACCGCGTCAGGTGGAGTACTCCCCGTCCCAGGGGGCGCAGAAGCCGAGCCGATCCGGGTAGAGTTCGGCCCAGTCGTCCTCGTCCTCCTCCTCGCCGTGCCGTTCGATCACCAGGCCGAACAGGACGCCGTCGACCACCACGCGAAACGGCCGGACGGAGATGTCGGCGTACTCGCGCCCGGGAAGCGCGTCCAGCAGTTCCCCCATCCGGGCTTCCGCCCTGGCCACGACGGACGTGCCCGAGTGCGGCCGTCGCTGCTGCTCGCGCCACGTGCCCGCACACCACACGTCCGATTCGAGGTGACGGCCCGCGAAGTCGAACCGGTGAAGCACGACGAACAGTCGCTTGCGATCCTCCCAGCCCTCCCCGTGGTCGGCGTCGCCGGCCATGGCGTAGGTGATCGAGCCGAAGAACTGGCCTTCCGCGTACCGGCCGATCGTGGCCGTCCGGTACTCCGGCTCATGGGCGATGGGAATGAGATCGGGCACTGCCATCCCGAAACGCTAGCCGCGCGAGCATATTTGTTGTTACGCAGAGTCGGCTCAGGCATAGGGAGACGCCCATGTGGACCGCGAGTTCGCTGCCCTACCTCACACCCCGGCAAGACGGCCAGGCCGACGCGTGGTCCCAAGAGGCGGCGGAGGCTGGACACGTGGGCACCCAGCAGACCCGTGAGGTGGTGACAACGCTGCCGCCCGCGCAGGTGGCGGCGGCGCTACGGCTGCCGGAAGGCGCCCCGGCGGTGGTCCGGCGGCGGACCATGCTGATGGACGGTCGTCCGGTCGAGTTGACCGACTCCTGGTACCCGAGCGCCATTGCCGCCGGAACGGCCCTCGCCGAGCCCGGGAAGATCAAGGGCGGCGCGGTCACTCTGCTGGCCGGTCTCGGCTACACCGTGCACGAGGCCCGCGAGGAGATCGAGGTGCGCGTCGCCACTCCGGAGGAGGCCGCCGAACTCGCCCTACCCGCCGATGCACCGGTGATCCTCTTGCGACGTACATGTCTGACCGCCGAGGACGTGCCGTTCGAGGCGTCGGAAATGGTGATGGTGCCCGAGGGGCGCCGCCTGCGTTACCGGCTCACCGCCGGTTGAGCGCTTCGCGGACTGACGCCCGGTGCTCAGAGGTCGTGGGCACCCGACCGGATGGCACCGAGCAGCGCGCCGAAGGCCCCCCGGTCGAGCAGC
The DNA here is from genome assembly GCF_042675525.1 of Actinomadura sediminis. NCBI lineage: Bacteria > Bacillati > Actinomycetota > Actinomycetes > Streptosporangiales > Thermomonosporaceae > Actinomadura > Actinomadura sediminis. The sequence continues at coordinate 37,056 of NZ_JBHTJA010000003.1, read as the reverse complement.
AACTTCGGCCCGTGCGGATCGGTGGAGTCACGCAAACCGACTCCGGCCGATACGTTGCACGCAATCTCGACGCAGGTGTTGGCGTCCTTGCTCCGTGTGCTCTTACGCCACCGGACGTCGGGTCCTTCTAGCAGAGTCAGCATGGATGGTCGAAGCCTCGTCTCTTCGCCGCCGCCTCGATCAGTTCAAGAGAGCTTTCCGGGGTGAGTGCCGCTTCGCAGATCTTTTCGAACGCCAGCCTACAATGCTCGACTTGTTGCGGACTCTCCATGTAGACCACTCCGAAGAAGCCCTCCGCATACGCCACGTCGGGGTCTGCGGGCTCTGCGAACCTGAGGACGATCAGTGACCCTTCCAAGCCGCAGTGAGTCCCGACCGACTGCGGTAGGAGCTGAACGGTGACGTTCGGGCGCTGCGCATCGGATTGAAGCCGGCGGAGCTGGTCGCGCCACACGGCCGGTCCACCGATCGGACGGCCGAGCACGGCTGCGTCGAGGACGACGCGGAGCCGCGGCGGATCGACCTCCCGGGTGAGGATCGTCTGCCGGACCATGCGAGCACGGATCCGGCGCTCGATGTCACTCGCCTTGCCGAGGTCGCCCGCCTTGATGATCTCCCGCGCGTAGTCCGGCGTCTGCAGGAGCCCGGGGATCACCTGAGGGTCCCAGTTGCCGATCTCCGAGGCCGCGTCCTCCAATGCGACGTACGGTCCGTTGAGCACGTCGATGTAGTCCGTCCACCACCCGCGTTCTTCGGCTTCGCGGGCGAGGCTCAAGATGGCTTCTCGATCAGGGCTGCCCACTCCGTAGAGGTTGAGCATCAGATGAACGTCGCGTTCATTGGGCTTGTTGCGGGCGCTCTCGATATGGCTGACCTTGCCCTGACTCCACCCCAGGCGAGCGGCTGCGGCCGTCACTCCCAGTTCCGCCTGCTCCCGGAACTCTCTGAGGCTGCGCGCAAGCCTCCGCGCACGGACCGAGGGGATGTACGAAGGGGACATAGTGCCAGTATCGCTCCGTGTGATCGGCAAACAACTCTTCGTGGCCAGATCAGGTCACGCACATCGCTGCTAACGCCTTGCGATCAGTAATCATTACGAACACTATGTAGCCATGACGACGCCGAGTGTGACGGTGTCGCAGGCGAGACCTGGCAGGAAGAGACCGCCGCGCGGTCGGGCTGAGCTTGGAACCCTCTCCCCGACCGCGCGGCTACCAACCCCACAAGGGAGGAGGTACCGCCATGGTAGACAGCCCATCGGCGGTGAGGGGCGCTGTTGAGGGCGTTCCGACCGGGCTCGGGGATCTGTGTCCCGGGTGGTTCAGCGAACGGGTGGACGGGCGGCTCGTCGCGCGGCGGCTGGAGACGCTGTCCGACTACCAGCGCGGGTGCGGGTGCCTGGACGAGGTGACGGCGGGGTCCGTCACCGAGCTGCTGCTCGTGTGCGAGGCGCACAACACGCTCGCCGAACGGATCGCGGTCGCCGAGACGACGGCGCGCGGCGTCCACGGGGCGGGGTCGTGACCGCCGTCGTCCAGCCGATCCGGCCGGCGCCGTGGGATCGGGACGATCCGGAGGTGGTGCTCGCCGAGGTGCGGCGTGTGCTGCCGGGCGTGGTGGCGTGGGCGGGCGAGTACACCGGCTCGTTCTGGCTCCTGCACGACGACCGCCTGGAGGAGTTCGCGGACGGACGAGCGTTGCTCGCGAGTGTCCGAGGGATCTCCGTGCCGTGGCCGCCGCAGATCCCGAGGGCCCGGCGGACGGACGTCCGCCCTGGTGCGGCGCCCAGGCCGTCGAACCGGAGGGCCGCCGCGCCGCCACGTCACGTCCCTGCGCGGGTGGGGCGGCGCCGGGGGGGCGAGCCGTTCTTTCCGCCGCCCAACCGGGTTCGCCGGTTCCTCGGCAGGTGCGGGGCGCTCCTCGGGGGTGTGGACGCCGGTCACTGAGGGGCGTCGTCCCTGGTCACCGTGAGCCGGACGGCGTACAGGCAGTCTGAGGGTGGCGCGGTCCCCGAATCCACGGATCAGCGGAGCCGCGCGGTCAAGCCGGGGGAGCCAGGGTGACGTCCTGGCCGGTCGCGGTGACGGTGATACGGAACCGCCGGAGGGCGTCAGGCTCGCGTTCGGCCTGGAGGACCGACTGCGGTTGCTTCTGACCTCGCAACGGCATGAAGAACGCGTCGCCCACCGCGCGGCCCTCGGCAACGCCGTCTGCGACGTCGAGGACCACCAGCGCGCCGACGCATTCGGGGCCGGAGTAGGGCACGACGATCCGGCCTGCGTCGCGGGTCTGCTCGACCCACGCGTACGGGATCGTCCGGGCTGACGCCGTGACGATCACCCGATCGAACGGCGCCCTCTCGGGCGCGCCGTTCTCGCCGTCGCCGGTGATGAGGCCGACCCGGTCGGCGAAGCCGGTCCGCTCCAGGGCCGCCGACGCGGCGGCGGCCGGCTCCGTGTCGATCTCGACGGTGGTGACACGGGCACCGGCGGCGGCCATGAGCGCGGCGTTGAAGCCCGTACCGGCGCCGACCTCCAAGACGCTCATGCCGGGCTCCAATTCGGCGACGTCGAGCATCTGCCGCACGACGTAGAGGGCGGACGCCGACGAGGTCGGCCACAGCGTGCCGTGGGCGTCCCGGTGGACCTGGGTCACCACGGGCTCGCCGCTGTCGACATGCCGTTCCCACAGCTCGGGATCGTCGGCGCGGTCGAGTGACTGGAGCTCACCTTCCGAGTTCCGCACCCAGATCCGATCGGGAATGAAGTCCGCCCGGTTCACGCCTGCCCCGAGCCGCCGCAGAGCGGACACGTCACCTGCCTCTTCTTCCCGTCGTCCCACTGGTCCTGCTTCCCCGAGCCGTTGCAGCCATGGCACTTGGCCGGCTTGCCGTGCTTGCCCACCGCCCCCCTCCCACTCCTCAGTTGGGACAACCGTAAGTCGGCGCATCCGGGCCTACAAGGAGCGAACCTGCTCGCCGACGCGCGTGCTGCCGGGTGCTGGGTCCGACGGGGCGGACGGGATGGTCCGGGTTGCAGTGCGCGGGCGTGGCTTGTCCCCCGTGCGAGCTACGGGGGAATGTCCGCTGAACGGTGACGAATCGTGGGGGGACGGATCCATAGCGTTGTTCTCGTCGCCACGGACACCGTGCCGCGGCGAGAGACAAGCCCCCGGCTCCCGCTCTGGAGGAAACGATGATCCGCGCCGTCAAGACCGCCGCTCTGGCCGCCCTTTCCGTCGCCGTGCTCGGTGCCGGGCTCGTCGGGTGCGACGGCGAGTCGATGGAGAACTGGGACCCGTTCGCCTCCGGGCCGAAGGCCGCGTCGTTCACCGGCAGCGAGAAGCTCGATGTGGACGGCAAGTCGGTGAACGTGTCGTGTTCCGGTGAGCTGGCGGACGGTGAGCCGGTCGTGGTGCTGCTGCACGGCGGGGGCGACGGGGCCGACAAGATGGCCGCCCTGCAGGAGTCGGTGAGCGCGAAGCACCGGGTGTGCTCGTACGACCGGCTCGGTGCGGGGGCGAGCGCCAAGCCGGACGGGCCGCAGAGCTTCGACAGCACGGGGAAGGTCCTGACGGGGGTGCTCGACCGGGTGGCCGGGGACCGTCCGGTGGTGCTGGCCGGGCACTCGCTGGGCGGGCTGATCGCCGCCCGGTACGCCCCCGACCACCGGGACCGGGTGAAGGGCCTGGTGCTGATGGACGCGACGCCGGCGACGATGGTCGCCGACATCTCGACGATCATCCCCGCGTCGGCGACGGGCCCGGCGGGCGACCTGCGGGCGCAGAACCTCGCGATCTTCCAGGGGCGCAACCCCGAGCAGCTCGTCATCGAGGACGGGCCGGTCGAGTCCGCCGGGGACGTCCCCGTCGAGATCATCAAGCACGGGCAGCCGTACCTGGCGGCCCTTCCGGGGTACGGGCGGGCGCTGGAGGACGCCTGGACCGCGGGCCAGGCGAAGTGGAAGGGCCTGTCGAGCAAGGCCGAGGTCAGTGTCGCGGACAAGGCCGGGCACTACATCTACACCGACACCCCGGACGTCGCCGTCAAGGCCATCGAGAAGGTCGCGGAGGCCGCCTGACCGCGGCAACGGCGAAGGGCCGCGACCGGGAGACGGTCGCGGCCCTTCGCGGCGGCGGTGGTGGTGGGATTCGAACCCACGGAAGGTTGCCCTTCACACGCTTTCGAGGCGTGCGCCCTCGTCCACTAGGCGACACCACCGCGGAAGAGCCTACCGGACGCGGCGCCGTGCGAAGAACTCGATTAGCGGGGCCGCGCACTCCTCGGCGAGGAGTCCCGCGATGACCTCGGGCCGATGGTTCAGGCGGCGGTCGCGGACGACGTCCCACAGCGACCCCACGGCACCGGCCTTCTCGTCGACCGCCCCGTACACGAGCCGGGCGACGCGGGCCTGGACGGACGCGCCCGCGCACATCGTGCAGGGTTCGAGCGTCACGACGAGGGTGCAGCCCGTCAGCCGCCACTCGCCGCGGGCGGACGCGGCGGCCCGCATCGCGACGATCTCCGCGTGGCCGGTCGGGTCCCCGCTGCGCTCCCGGTCGTTGCGCCCGGTGCCGACGACGTCCCCGGACGGGTCGAGGACGACCGCGCCGACGGGGATCTCGCCCGCGTCCGCCGCGAGCCGCGCCTCGTCCAGCGCGCGCCGCATCGCCGGGACGAGCCCGGGCGTGGGGTCGTCAGTCACGGAGCCGGTCGAACTCCTCGCCGAATCCCGCGCGTTCGGCGACCGTCAGGAGCGCGTCGCCCGGCAGGGCCCGCTCCCCGAGGTCGGCGAGGCCGCCGGCGTCGATGCCGAGGTCGTCCAGCAGGGCCGGGTCGCCGCCGGGGTCGCCGGCCGGGATCTCCCCGACGAGCTGGTGGAACAGGGGCGCGAGCCCGTCCTCGCGGACGGTCGAGACGTACGCGCGGGGCTCGTCCTGCCCGTCCAGCCGGACGACCGCGAACCAGTCGTCGTTCTCCTCGACCAGCAGCACGACGGGGTCGCCGTACGACTCGACGGCCGCTTCCCGCATCAGGTCGGCGACGTCGTCGACGTCCGCGGCCTCGGCGAGGACGGCCTCGGTGCCGACCCAGCCCTGCGGGGTCCGCGCGAAGACTGCGGCGAAAGAGGACACGTGCCCATTGTTACCCACGGGGTTCCGCGGGTCACGTCCGCGCGCCTCCGGATCAGGCGACGGTGTCGACGGCGCGTTCGAACGCGGCCGCGAAACCGATGCGGCCCGCGATGCTGAGCAGCATCTCGTCCGGGTACAGCTCGAGGTCGCCGGAGATCGCGCCGAGCTCCATCTCGTCCAGGCCGAGATCGGCGAAGATCGACATGTCGCCGACGGGGAGGACCTGGTCGAGCTCCTCGTCCGCGGGGACGGGAATGTCCAGGTATTCCAGGACCTGTGTGGCCAGCGGCCAGTCCACCGACGCGGTGACGTCCGACAGGAACACCATCACCTCGTCGCCGAGCAGCCGGATCGCCACGAAGAAGTCGTCGCCGACCGCCACCAGCCCGATCGTGCCGCCCAGGCTCGGCTGCTGGCGCAGGGCATGGATCAGCCCCGCGAGGTCCTCGGTCAGCGCGACCGGGAGCACCTCGGCCTCCCAGGCTTCGTCCTCCCGGTACACCACGACGGCGAAATCCGTCGCGTCAACATCCGTCATGTCCACCCCACCGGCGCGGTTCCTGCCAGGGCATGTTCGCAGACGCGGCGCGCCCCCGTACGTCCCACCGCCGAATTCGGGGCGGGCCGGCGCGGACGCCCGGCACGTCGCGGCGCCCGGCCCAACGAACCTACTCGATCGGCACCGGGACCGGGCCGCCCGCACCGCATGTGGCGGAACGCGTCAGTTGATGCGGAACGTGCGGCGGCGCAGCGCCGCGTGGATCCGGGCGCGCCGCGACCGGTGCGGGGTGACGCGCCGCCGCAGCTCGCGGGCCTCGGCGAGCTCGCGCAGGAACACCGCCCGGCGGCGCAGATGCTCGCGCACCTCCTCCGGCGAGATCTCGCCCTGGGGGCCGGGACGGGACGGCGCGCGCCCCTCGTCGCCCGCGCGTCCCGCGGCTTGCGCGCGGCGGCCGTCCGCGGCGCGGCGGCCGGCTGTGACGTCGCTCACGGACGGTTCGGTCGAGTCCGGCGCCGGGTCGCGGGCCGGCCCCGGCGGCGTCGGCTGCTGATCGCTGTCGCGGCTCATACCGCTTTCGTGCCCAGCTCACCGGCGTCCTATCCTGCCGCGGCCCGGACCGGACGAACGCCGCATGTCGGCTACCGTGTGCGCATGCAGACCCTCGCCGTCGACCACCCGCTCGTCGCGCACAAGCTCACCACCCTGCGGGACTCGCGCACCGACTCGCCCACGTTCCGCCGGCTGGCCGACGAGCTGGTGACCCTGCTCGCCTACGAGGCCACCCGCGACGTCCGGGTCGCCGAGGTGACGGTGCCCACCCCGCTGGTGGAGGCCGAAGGCGTCCAGCTCGCCAGCCCGAAGCCGCTCGTCGTGCCGATCCTGCGCGCGGGCCTCGGGATGCTGGACGGGATGACCCGGCTGCTGCCCACCGCCGAGGTCGGCTTCCTCGGCATGATCCGCGACGAGGGGTCGCTGCAGGCGCAGACGTACGCGACGCGGCTGCCCGACGACCTGTCCGGCCGGCAGTGCTACGTCCTGGACCCGATGCTGGCGACCGGCGGGACGCTCGCCGCCGCGATCCGGCTGCTGTGCGAGCGCGGCGCCACCGACGTCACCGCCATCTGCCTGCTGGCGGCGCCCGAGGGGCTGAAGCACCTGGAGCAGTCGTTCACCGACATCACCGCGCCGGTCCGCGTCGTCACCGCCGCGATCGACTCGCACCTGGACGAGAACGGCTTCATCGTCCCGGGTCTCGGCGACGCGGGCGACCGGCTCTACGGCGTCGTCTGACGGTCCCGGCGGCCCCCCGGGCGCCGCGGCGGCCCCGGCGGCGCACCGCCCGCCCGTCCGATGACCATGTGGTCGCGAACGGGGGCGCGGAAATGTTCGTTCGCCCTGGTAGAGGGTATTGAGCCTCCACGGAACGCCAGTGCGCGTTCCCCTCCGCCGCCGCGGCACAGGGGACCGTTTCGGACCGGGCGGCGCGAGCGAGCTCGAGGATGTCGCAATGGCTCACCACGGGGATGGGGACCTGCCGCGCTACGCGGCGATCGGCGAGCGGCTGACCGAGGAGTTCGCGGGGGTGCACGCCGCCGAGACGGTGTCCCGCTGCGTGTCCGCGGCCCGGTACGGCGCCGAGGAGGTGGTGGGGTCGGCGCCCGCCGACCTCGTCGAACGGATCGCGCGCCGGCACCTGGAGGTGCTGGCGACGGTCGCGGCCGAGAAACGCCGCAAGGCGCGCCGGTCATCTCTCGACAACGCGCCATAGGCCTTCCTTTGCGGGGGGTTGCGGCTGTGCGAAACTGAACCGGGGTCTCGAGTCCAGTGCTCCGGGAGGCAGCCGTGCCCGCCAAGAAGTATCTGACGTGGGCCGCGGCGGCCTTCGTGGCGTTCTACGTCGTCACGCAACCGGACGGCGCCACGCGGTCGGTGGAGACCGTGGCCGGGGGCCTCGCCGACGCCGCCGGTTCCGTGATCACCTTCATCAACGCGGTCGGCTGAGGCCGCGATGAGACTGGTCACCCCCGGCGACTCCGCGCCCGCGTCCGTCAACAAGTACCTGCTCCCGCACGAGAACCAGGTCATCACCGTCCGCCGCCACCCCGCCGTGCTGATGGTCCCGGTCGGGCTCGTCCTCGGCGGCCTGATCGTCGCGGGCCTCCTGGTCAACACCGTCGGCGCCGCCATCATGTGGATCTGGTGGGGCTGGCTCGCGCTGCTCGCCTGGTTCGTGTGGCGCGTCGCGGAATGGTCGGTCGACTACTTCGTCATCACGAACCAGCGCATGCTGCTCACGACGGGCATTCTCACCCGCAGCGTCGCGATGATGCCGCTCGCCAAGGTCACCGACATGAGCTTCAAACGCTCGATCACCGGCCGGATGCTCGGCTACGGCGAGTTCGTCCTGGAATCCGCCGGCCAGGACCAGGCCCTCACCAACATCGACTACCTCCCCTACCCCGAGCAGCTGTATCTCGAAGTCTGCGAGATGATCTTTCCGAACAAGAACCCGGACGAGTAGCGGATCCCGCGCCCGGCGGCGGCTCGCTTCGTTACTCTCGATGTGCGTTAACCCGCAATGTGCAATCATGTCGGCACCCCAGCCGCCTGATTACTTCCGCTAAGTGAGTCCACATGCCGGGTCCAGGCAATGTCGGCGAACGTGTCCGCAACCTGCGGCTGACCAGACGCTTGTCGCAGGCACAGCTCGCCGGTCACGACCTTTCCGACAGCTACATCTCGTTGATCGAGTCGGGCAAGCGCACACCGACCCCGACCGTGCTGCGCATGCTGGCCGAGCGCCTCGGCTGCACGCCCGAGTACCTCGCCGAGGGCGTCGAGCCGGAGCAGCGCACCCACCTCGAGGTCCGGGAGCGCCACGCGCACCTCGCCCTGCTGGGCGGTGACCCGGCGGCCGCCGAAGAGGGCTTCGACGACGTCATCGCGCGCAGCGACGACCCCGACCTCACCTCCCGCGCCCGCTGGGGCCGCGCCCGCGCCCTCGAGGAGCTCGGCCGCACCGACCTCGCCATCGGGCTGTTCGAGGAGCTGCGCGAGCAGGCCGAACGCGACCCCGGCCGGGCCAGCACGCTGCCCGCCGTCGTCGCGCTCGCCCGCTGCTACCACACCGTCGGCGACCTGGGGCAGGCCATCGCGCTCGGCGAGCGAGCCATGGAACGCCTCCGCGTCGTCGGGCTGAACGTGGGACGCGAGCACACCGAAGCGGGCCGCGTGCTGCTCCTCGCCTACGTGGACAGGTCCGACCCGGCGCGCGCGCACGAGATCGGCCGCCGCCTCCTGTACCCGGACGGCGCGGACCAGCCCGTCAGCGTCCACTACCAGCAGGCGAGCCTGCGCGCCCTCGAGGACGGCGCGATCGGCGACTCGCTGTACTTCGCCGACCAGGCCCTCACGGCCCGCGCCGAGGGCGCCGCGCCGCGCGCCGACGCCCGCCTGCGCCTCGCCGCCGCCAAGGCGCTGCTGCGCGGCGTCGCGCCGTTCTCGGAGAAGGCCCCCACGATCGTCCCCGACGCCTTCGGGCGCCCCCGCGCCGAGGGCACGATCGACGCCGCGAGCGAGGCGCTCGACCTGCTGGAGCGGACGTCCGAGCTGACCGGGGCCGACGCCACCGAGGCCGCGATCGCCCGAGCGCGCGCGCTCGTCCTCGTAGGACGCCTCGACGAGGCCATCGGGGCGCTCGAACGGTTCCTGGACACGGGGTTCGCCCTGCAGCCGCCGCAGCCCACGATCCCGTCCCGTCCGCTGGCCCCGCAGCCCGGCCAGGACCTCGTGGCCCGCACCCGGACGGCCGTCCGGGCACGTCTCGTCCTCGCGCGCGCACGCGTCGCCCAGGGAGACCCGCAGGCCGCGCAGGTCGTGCTCCAGGCCGCGTCCGAGCAGCTGCGGACGCTCCCGGCGGGACGGTCGACCGCGCGCCTCCTGCGCGACATGGGCGAGCTGTTCGAGCTCGTCAAGGACGGCGAGAGCGCGGCCGCCGCGTACCGGCAGGCGCTCGAGGCCACCGGCCTGCGCGCGGGCCGCCCCCACGAGGCCAACTGCGACCTCGGCCGCGTCTGACGCACGCCCCGGCGCCCGCCGCGGAATAAACCCACGCCCCCGATGGTCCTAACATGGAGACATGGGATGACCGGCTGACTGCACGCCGGGTGACGTAGGGGGGACGCCGATGACGCTGCGCACCACGCGCCGCTCCTCGCTCGTCGACCAGGTGATCGACCAGCTCAGGGACGAGATCGCGAACGGCGTCTGGCCGGTCGGCGGGAAGATCCCGCCGGAGCCGGTCCTGTCGGAGACCCTCGGCGTCGGCCGCAACACCGTCCGCGAGGCCGTCCGCGCCCTCACCCACGCGGGCCTGCTCGACAGCCGGCAGGGCGACGGCACCTACGTGCGCGCGACCAGCGAACTGTCCGGCGCCGTCCGGCGGCGCCTCGAGAAGGCCGAGCTCATCGAGATCCTCGAGGTCCGGCGCGGCCTGGAGGTCGAGGCCGCCCGGCTCGCCGCCACCCGCCGCACCGACGCCGACACCGCCGCGATCGCCGTCGCCCTCGCCCGCCGCGACGCCGCCTGGACCGCCGGCGAGCACGCCGCGTTCGTCGAGGCCGACCTCGCCTTCCACACCGCCGTCGTCGAGGCCACCCACAACCGGGTCCTTACCGACCTCTACCGCGACTTCAGCACCGCCCTGCGCGCCAGCATCGGTGCCGCGGGCGACCTGCTGCGGCACGCGGACGTCCCGCACGGGCCCATCGCCCGCGCCATCGAGGCGGGCGACGCCGAGGCCGCCACCCGCGCCACCCACGCCTGCCTCGACCAGATCCTCGACTCCGCCGTCCCAGAGACGGCCGTGCCCGGGGTCCCGGAGACGCCGCCTCCCGTCGGGACGCCCGGCGGGGCCGGGGCCGCCCCGTAGCGCACCCCCTCCTCCCCCCCGTCGCGGGCCGTCGCTCTGACGTGCCCGATTCCTCCCACCGAATCCTGTTCCGTAGAGCCGCGCCGCGAGCGCACGACGAAGGTGAAATGAACGCGTCCACGAAGCCCTCCGCCACGACCGCGTCCCCCGCCCCGGCGACGTCCCGCGCCCCGGCGACGTCCCGCGCCACCGCCGCGTGGGCCCTGGCGGGGCTGATCCTGCTCACCGTCAACCTGCGCGCCGCGATCACCGGCATCTCCCCGGTGCTCGGCGAACTCCGCGACGCCTTCGGGCTGTCCGGCGTCGGGGTGAGCGTCCTCACCACCCTCCCGGTGCTGTGCCTCGGCGTGTTCGCGTCCCTCGCCCCGGTGCTGGCCCGCAGGCTCGGCACCGAGGTCGCCATCGCCGGCTCCCTCATCATGATCACCGCCGGGATCCTGCTGCGCGTCGTCGCGTACGCGCCCGCGCTCTACATTGGAACGGTCCTGGCGGGCGCGGGCATCGCGATGGGCAACGTCCTCATGCCCGCGGTCATCAAGCGGGCGTTTCCGCGCCGCGTCGGCTCCCTGACCGGCGTCGCGATGATGCTGATGGCCGCGTCCGGCGCCATCGCCGCCGGGCTCGCGGTGCCGCTCGACCACGCGGGCGGCTGGCGCCTCGCCCTCGCCGTCTGGGCCGTCCCCTCCCTGGCCGCCGCCCTGGTGTGGGGCCCGCTCGCGCTCCGCGGGCGGACACAGCGCCGCCGCACCGCCGAGCCCGCCGACGTCCCCGGCACCGACCCCCACCGCACGGACGGGACGCTGCTGCGCTCGCCGCTCGCCTGGTGCGTCGCGGCGTTCATGGGCCTGGCCTCGCTGATGTTCTACGTGCTGATGTCCTGGCTGCCGGAGATGATGCAGGACGCCGGATACGCCCCGGCGACCGCCGGGATGATGGTCTCGGTCATGATGATCGTCGGCATCCCGCTGGGCTTCCTCGTCCCCGTGTTCGCCGCCCGGCTCCGCGACCAGCGCGCCGTCGTCGCCGCCATCGGCACCGTGATGATCGTCGGCATCGGCGGCATGCTCCTCGCGCCGTCCGCCGGCTGGGTGTGGACGGTCACCCTCGGCATCGGCGTCGGCAGCGCCTTCCCGCTCGCCTACACGCTGCTCAGCCTGCGGTCACCGAGCCCGTCGATCGCCGCGCGGCTGTCCGGGATGGCGCAGACCGGCGGATACCTGCTCGCCGGATTCGGCCCGCTCGCCGCCGGCGTCCTGCACAGCGCCACGGGCGGCTGGGACGTCTCGCTCGTCCTCCTGCTCGCCCTGATCGTGCCCGAGATGGTCTTCGGGCTCCTCGCCGCCCGCCCCGGATACGTCCGCCTCGGCGACGGGGGCCCGCTCGTCGAGGCGAAGCAGATCGCCCTCCCCGCGCCCGCCCGCACCCGCTGAGGGCGGGCGCCCGCGCGGCGGCGCCCGTGCGGCGCGCGGGTCAGCCGCGCACGCCCACCGCGTCCAGATCGAGGACGCGGGCGTGCAGGACGGTCCGCTGCTGCAAGGCGGCGCGCAGGGCGCGGTGCAGCCCGTCCTCCAGATACAGCTCACCGCGCCACTGGACCACATGGGGGAACAGGTCGCCGTAGAAGGTGGAGTCCTTGGCGAGGAGCGACTGCAGATCGAGCTCCCGCTTGGTGCTGACGAGCTGGTCGAGGCGGACCTGGCGAGGCGGGATCTTGGCCCAGTCCCGGGACGAGAGCCCGTGGTCCGGATAGGGCCTTCCCACACCCACCGCCTTAAAGATCACCCCACGAGTCTACGGCGTCCGACGCGGTCGCAGAAGGAAACGCAACTACCCGAGTCACCGTTTTCACCTCCCGGGTAAACCAATTACATCGCAGGTCAACGGGGTTGTCAGTATTTTGCGTCAACGCAGTTGATCGCCCCGTCGGCCATGACCGTCTGCCCCGTCATGTATCGGGAATCGTCCCCGGCGAGGTACGCCACGGGCCACGATGGGCGCGACGCCCCGCTCACGGTAGGGAAGGCGGAACGAGGGGCCGTGCGGGTACCGCTGACCCGTACCGGCGAACCCGGCCCTCCGCCCCGGCAGGGAAGACCCTCGGGCCCGTCCGGTGTGCGCGGGACCACGCGGCGACACGCCCGCGCGCCGCGGTCCGGAAAGCACTGAGGGCGGCATCCGATGGATGCCGCCCTCGACGTCGTGCGCCCCGCGGGGCGAGCGGAGGATGCGAGATTCGAACTCGCGAGCGCTTGCACGCAACACGCTTTCCAAGCGTGCGCCCTAGGCCACTAGGCGAATCCTCCGCGGGACAGCCTACCGGGTGTCGGGCAGTGGTCGCGCCTCGATTACCGCCTCCACCGGAATCGGGCCGTAGACGTGCGGGAACACCCCGTCCCCGACCGGCTCGTCGCGGACGGGCGCGTCCAGCCGCGACACGTCGATCACCAGCAGGACCAGGGCGTCCCGGTCCACGCCCGCGTAGAACCGGCCGAGGACGCCCCGCACCTGGTCCATGCCGGAAGAACAGTGCACGAAACCCTCGTCGTCGAGCGTCCGTCCGAGGGTGGACATGGTGTACGACACACCCGCGTCCCTGGCCGATTCCCAATGGCGTCGTTCGGCGATGTGCAGGAGTGTGCGCCGCGCTGGAGCGGTGTCGGAGTCGCCCATGGGGCGGAGAGTAACGCCGGAACCGTGCCAACCTCGCGCCGGGATGCCATAGACTTTGGGGCAGACCCCTCGCATGGCGTCACCCTGTGAACCTCCCCAGGGCCGGAAGGCAGCAAGGATAAGCAGGCTCTGGCGGGTGTGCGGGGGGTCCTTTCGTTTCTGACGCTCTGCTCTTGAGGAGGGCGGACCCCCGATGAGTCTGGCTCTGTACCGCAAGTACCGGCCTGCGACGTTCGCCGAGCTCAAGGGGCAGGAGCACGTCGCCGAACCGCTGCAGCAGGCGCTGCGCAACGGCAGGATCAACCACGCGTACCTGTTCAGCGGCCCGCGCGGCTGCGGGAAGACGTCCAGCGCCCGCATCCTCGCCCGCTCCCTGAACTGCGAGAACGGCCCCACCCCCGACCCGTGCGGCAAGTGCGACTCGTGCGTCGCGCTCGGCCCGACCGGCACCGGGCACATCGACGTCATCGAGATCGACGCCGCCTCGCACGGCGGTGTCGACGACGCCCGCGACCTCCGCGAACGCGCCTTCTTCGCGCCCGTCTCCGCGCGCTTCAAGGTGTACATCATCGACGAGGCGCACATGGTGACCCGCGAGGGGTTCAACGCGCTGCTGAAGCTCGTCGAGGAACCGCCACCGCACCTGAAGTTCGTGTTCGCGACGACCGAGCCGGAGAAGGTCATCGGGACGATCCGGTCCCGGACGCACCACTACCCGTTCCGGCTGATCCCGCCGGGCACCCTCACCGAACTCGTCGAGGAGATCCTCGAGTCGGAGAACGTCCCGTACGAGGCGTCCGCGCTGCCGCTGGCGGTGCGCGCCGGCGCCGGATCCGCGCGCGACACCCTGTCGATCCTCGACCAGTTGCTGGCCGGGTCGGACGAGAACGGCATCACGTACGCGCGGGCCGTCTCCCTCCTCGGCTACACCGACTCCACGCTCCTCGACGAGGTCATCGGCGCCTTCGCGGCCCGCGACGGCGCCGCCGTCTTCGCCGCGATCGACCGGGTGATCGAGAGCGGCCAGGACCCCCGCCGGTTCGCCGCCGACCTGCTCGAACGGCTCCGCGACCTGGTGATCCTCTCGAACGTCCCGGAGGCGGCCGGGTCCGGGCTGCTGAACGCGCCGCCGGACGAGCTCGAGCAGATGCGCAAGCAGGCGTCCGCGCTCGGCCCGGGGGAGCTGACGCGGGCGGCCGACCTGCTGCACACCGGGCTCACGGAGATGCGCGGCGCCACGTCCCCGCGGCTGCTGCTGGAGCTGGTCGCGGCACGGATCCTGCTGCCCGCGGCGTACGAGGACGAGGCGTCGATGTTCGCGCGCCTCGACCGGCTGGAGCGGCAGGCGTCCCAGGGCGGCTTCGGCGGAGGCGGTGGCGGTGCCGGAGGCGGCGGCTTCCTCGGGGGCGGTGGCCTCGGGGGTGGGGGGCTTGGGCAGTCGGCCCCTGCACAGCCCCCGCCCGCCCAGGGGGGCGACCCCACTTCAAGTGTCAACCGCCCCGCCTCTCCCGCGCCCGCAGAACCGCGTCCTGTGGATAACCCCGGTTCCACGAACCTCCCGCCGTCCCCGGACGCCCGCCCGAACGCGGGGCACGACCGGCAGCCCTCCGGCCAGCCCCACGGCCAGTCTCACGCCCAGCCGACCGGCCAGCCCCACGGTCAAGCGCCCGCCCAGCCCCACGGCCAGGCACCCGCCCAGGCACCCGCCGCCCCGGCCTCAGCCCCTGCGGCGGCCCACGCGGCCCCCACGGCCCCGGCCCCCACGTCCCCGGCCTCCCCGGCCTCCGCTGCACCCGCCGCTCCCGCCGAGGGCCCGGACATCCAGACCCTCCAGCGGTACTGGCCCGACGTCGTCGAGGCCGTCAAGCAGAAGAGCCGCGCCACCTGGATGGTCATCATGTCCGGGGTCCATCCGATCGGGCTGGAGGGCAAGGTCCTCACCCTCGGCTTCGACGCCGACGGACGGCGCCTCGGCTTCGTCAACGGGGGGCGCGACGTCGTCGTCCGCGAGGTCCTCAAGGAACGGATGGGCGTCGACTGGCGGATCGAGACCGTCGTCGGCAACTCGCCTCCCCCCTCGGGCGGCGGACGTCCCGGCGGCGGGTCACCGGGACCGTCCGGCGGCGGCCCGGGCGGCCGCCCCACCGGCGGCTTCGCCCCCGCCGCCGCCCCGACACCCACCCCGAGCCAGGCCCAGACCCCGGCCCCGGCCCAGGCCCCGGCTCCGCCACGGCCCGCCCCCGACCCGCCGGCTCCCCCGCCCGGCCAGGGACGCGGCCCGGCGGCGGGCGCGCCCGTCCGGGACCCGGGGCCGCCGCCCCCGCCGCCGGACGAGCCTCCGCCGCCGCCCGAACCCGCCCCGATGGACGAGAGCGACGAGGTGGACCCCGAGGGCGACGCCGACGCGGACGGGCTCGAGGCGGAGATGACCGGGATGGCGCTCATCCAGCGGGAGCTCGGCGGGCAGATCATCAAGGAGATCGACAACTCCTAGCGCGAACTCCCGGCCGGAGCCGCGCGACCGAACGGAGTCGGCACACCGGCGTCCGCACTTACCGCCGCGCGCCGTCACCCCGTAGTCTCGGGGGACGGACGTCCGGTGGTCGGCGGGTCACCAGAGAGAAGGCCCTCACCAAGGGCCGGAAGAAGGAGTGCACCGTGGAACCCGGTGGTCAGTTGAACATCCAGGAACTGCTCCAGCAGGCGCAGGCCATGCAGGAACAGCTCTTCACCGCGCAGCGCGAGCTGTCGGAGGCCGAGGTCAAGGGCACCGCGGGCGGCGGCCTGGTCACCGCGACCGTCAACGGCGCCGGGGAGATCACCGGCCTGACGATCGACCCGAAGGCCGTCGACCCCGACGACCCGGCCGACACCGCGGAGACGATCGCCGACCTGGTGCTCGCCGCGATCCGCGACGCCGGTCGGGAGGCCCGCGAGCTGCAGCAGGAGAAGATGGGCCCGCTCGCGCAGGGCCTCGGCGGCGGTGGCGGCCTGCCCGGCATGCCCGGTCTCGGCGGCGGCGAGGGCGGCGGCGAGGGCGGCGGCGGCCTGCCCGGCGGCTTCCCCGGCCTCGGCGGCGGCACCGGCGGCGACCCGCGGCCCTGACGCCGTAACGGCGCGTCCACCAGAACCCGAGCGGAAGGAAAGGTCCGTTGTACGAAGGGGTCGTTCAGAACCTCATCGACGAACTGGGCAGGCTGCCCGGCGTCGGCCCCAAGAGCGCGCAGCGGATCGCCTTTCACCTCCTGGCCGCCGACCCGGCCGACGTGGAGCGCCTCGGCAAGGCGCTCAAGGAGGTCAAGGACAAGGTCCGCTTCTGCAAGACCTGCGGGAACGTCGCGGAGGAAGAGGAATGCCGGATCTGCCGTGACGCGCGGCGGGACCCTCACGTCATCTGCGTGGTCGAGGAGTCCAAGGACGTCGTCGCGATCGAGAAGACCCGGGAGTTCCGCGGCCGCTACCACGTGCTCGGCGGCGCGATCAGCCCGATCGAGGGCGTGGGTCCGGACGACCTGCGGATCCGCGAGCTGATGCAGCGGCTCGCGGACGGCACCGTCACCGAGCTGATCCTCGCCACCGACCCGAACCTGGAGGGCGAGGCGACCGCGACCTACCTCGCGCGGCTCGTCAAGTCCATGGGCCTGAAAGTCACCCGACTGGCCAGCGGCCTGCCGGTGGGGGGCGATCTCGAATACGCCGACGAGGTGACGCTGGGCCGCGCATTCGAAGGACGGAGGCTGCTCGATGTCTGACGCCAACAGCCCGCAGGAGTGGACGGCGCTCGCCGAACGGGTCGCCAAGCACGTGGAGAACTACCTGGGCGGCCTGGAGGCCGTCGCGCGCGGTGACGGCGGCACCCAGACGGTGTCGCTGCTCCTGCTGGAGGTGTCGCAGATCATCCTGGCGGGCGCGCAGCTCGGCGCCAGCGCCGACGTGATCCTGCCCGACAACTGGGAGCCCGAGATGGGGGACGACCCCGATCTCGACGCCGTCCGGACGGGCCTCGCCGAACGCCTCGTCGCCGTCGACGAGTACGTCGAGGTGTTCGACCCGTACAAGGACACCGAGCCGACCGCGTACCGGCTGTCCGACGACCTCGTGGACGTCGCCAGCGACCTCGTCCACGGCCTGCGCCACTACCAGCGGGACCGTCCCCTCGAGGCGCTGTGGTGGTGGCAGTACTCGTACTTCAACCACTGGGGCAACCACGCGGGCGCCGCGCTCCGCGCCCTGCACGCCGTCGTCGCGAACGTCCGCCTGAACGTCGCCGAAGAGGTCGCCGCCGCCGGCTGACCGCGGTCCGGGGCCGTGGCCGGCCGACCGGATGCGGCCCCGCGGCTTCGGCCCGATCGCCGGACCGCCCCGGCCGGGATCGACTACGCTCGCACGATCATGGCCCGGCACCGCTCGGGCGGACGTCCGTGGACGGCGGCGTCCGGCCGGGCCGGCGCCCGTGCGTACCGCCGGCTCGGCGCCCGTGCGTGCCGCCGGGCCGCCGTCTCCGATCTCCCGGGAGCGCTCGCGTGTCCGCAGGCAGGAAGGGCTTCGCCCTGCTCGCCGCGGCGCCGCTGTGGCTGGCCGCCGGATGCGGGTCGGCGCCCGCGCCGGACACGGGCGATGCACCGGCGCCGCGCGACGCATCGGCCCCGCCCCGGATGCCGTCGGCTCGGCCCGGATACACGCTGTCGTGCCCGCCGCTCCCTACGGCGGACGACGGCGCGAAGGGCGTGATCTGCAGGGAGGTGCCGAAGCCGTGCTCGCCGCGGCCGTGCGCCGGCAGGCCGGGCGACGTCCTGTACGTCACCGGGTTCGAGCGGTGGACCGACCCCAGGGGGCGGGCCGGGTACCGGCTGCGATGGAGGTTCAGCCGGGAGGAGGCGTCCGCGCCGCTGTACCTCAGCTTTGTGGAGTTGCGCGACGCCACGGGCGGCACCGTCGCGCGCCGCGCGCTCGATGGTGAGGGGTGCTTCATCCGGCACAAGGCCATGGAGATCCCGGCGGGACGTACGACGGTCTCGCCCGGCCCTATCTGCATGGTCGCCGATTCGGGTGCGCGGCCGGCGATCGCGTTCTTCCACTTCTGGATCGAGGTCGGCGGGGGCCAGACGGTCCGGGAGGTGCCGCTGACCGCGGACGGGCGGCGGCCGTAGCCGTTCGCGCACCGGCCTTGGGATCCCGGGTGGGAACCGAAGGCCGGGGGCGGTAGTTGTCAGAATGGACGGACTTCAACGGCGAAGGGTGTGTCGGGCATGGCCTCCAGGTGGGCGCCCGCCCTGGCGGTCGTCGGCGCCACGGGCGCGGTCGGGTCGGTGATCCTCGAGCTGCTGTCGACCCGGCGGGACGTGTACGGGGACGTGCGGCTGGTCGCGTCGCCGCGGTCCGCGGGACGGACGCTCGCGGTGCGGGGGGCGGACGTCGCGGTCGAGGCGTTGACGCCCGAGGTGTTCGACGGTGCGGACGTCGTGATGTTCGCCGTGCCGGGGGCGGTGGCCGCCGAGTGGGCGCCGGTCGCGGCGGCGCGCGGTGCGGCGGTCGTGGACGGGTCCGGGGTGTTCCGGATGCGGCGCGACGTGCCGCTGGTGGTGCCCGAGGTGAACCCGGAGGCGGTGCGGGAGCGGCCGCGGGGGGTCGTCGCGGGGCCGGGCGGCGCGACGATGGCGGTCGTGGTGGCGCTGGCGGCCCTGCACCGCGCGTACGGGCTGCGGGAGGTCGTGGTCGCGTCGTACGAGGCGGCGTCCGGCGAGGGACGGGACGGCGCGGACGTCCTGCACGCGCAGCTCGAGAAGGTCGGGGGCGATCGCGGGCTCGGCAGCCGGGCGGGGGACGTGCGGGGCGTCGTGGGGGACACGGGGCCGTTCCGGGCGCCGCTGGCGATGAACGTCGTCCCGTGGGCGGGCGCGGCGGCGGACGGCGGCTGGACGACGGGGGAGCTGGGCGTCCGGCTGGAGACGCGGAAGGTGCTGGGGCTGCCGGACCTGAAGGTGTCGGCGACGTGCGTGCGGGTGCCGGTCGTCACGGGGCATTCGGCGGCGATCCACGCCGTGTTCGACGAGCCGGTCGACCGGCGGGAGGCGCAGGACGTGCTGGCCCGTTCGCCCGGTGTGGTGCTGTGCGACGATCCGGAGTTCCCGACCCCGGCGGACGCCGTCGGCACCGACCCCGTGTGGGCGGGGCGCGTGCGGGTGTCCCCGGACGATCCGCGCGCCCTCGACCTGTTCGTCAGCGGCGACAACCTGCGGGTCGGGTCGGCGCTGAACACCGTGCAGATCGGCGAGTTGATCGCCGCCGATCTCGGCGCCTGACCCGCGCGACGCGCGGCGGTGCGGCGCGTCCGGACGGTCGGCGCCTGACCGCGCGGCGTCGCGGGCCGTAGGGTGGCAGGCGTGACCGAGACGAAGGCGGTGAAGTCCGAGCAGACCCGCGCCCTGATCGTGCAGACGGCGCTGCGGCTCTTCCGGGAGCGCGGGTACGAGGCGACGACGATGCGCGCGATCGCCAAGGAGGCGGGCGTCTCGGTCGGGAACGCCTACTACTACTTCGGCTCCAAGGAGGAGCTGATCCAGGCGTACTACGACGAGCTGCAGGACGAGCACGTCGCCGCGTGCCGGGCCGTGCTGGAGGCGGAGACGGAGTTCGCGGCGCGGCTGCTGGGCGTGCTGAGGGCCCGCGTCGACACGATGGTGCCGTACCACCAGTTCGCCGGGAAGTTCTTCAAGTTCGCGGCGGAGCCGACGAGCCCGCTGAATCCGTTCAGCGCGGAGTCCGGGCCGGCGCGGGACTCGGCGGTCGCGATCTACCGCGAGGTCGTCGAGGGCTCCGACCTGAAGGTCGACAAGGAGTTCCGGAAGGAACTGCCCGAACTGCTGTGGCTGTACTCGATGGGCATCGTCCTCTACTGGGTGCACGACAGCTCGCCGGGCTGCCGCAAGACGTACCTGCTCGTCGAGCGGACCGTGCCGCTGGTGAACCGGATGGTCGCGATGTCCCGGATTCCGGGGTTCAAGTCGGTCACCCGGGAGCTCGTGGACATCATCCGGGATGTTCGGGCGTGACCGTCACGTGTAGGTGATGTCCCAGTGGTCGCTTTCGCGGGCGTAGAGTCCGCCTTCGGGTGACCGGTACAGCTTCGCCCCGTCGCCGCGGACGCCTTCGCGGTCGTAGCCCTCGATCTCCCGGTCGACGCACTTGTTCGGCGCGATGTCGATCTTGTAGCCGTTGTAGTGGCTGTGCCGGCCGGGGGCGTGGCCGCGTTCGGTGCCGCCGGTGACGACGATCTTGCAGCCGCTCTTCGCCGCGAAGCGCAGCAGTCCCTCGAGGGTCGTCCAGCGGAGCCCGGTGAAGGACGTGCAGGTCGGCTTCTCGCGGTCGGAGCAGTTCCCCGTGGAGCGCCATTCGATGTCCCGCGCGCGCAGGACGTCCGTGACGAAGTCGTGCTCGAGGCGCATCGCCTTCGGCAGCGGCGGCAGGTCCGGCTTCCCGGGTCCGGCGGCCGGTTCCCGGACGGGCGGCGCCCCGTTCGCCGCCGGCGCGGAGGCCCCCGCGGGCTCCGCGGGCCGCACGGGGCGGTCGTCCTTCGCCTCCGGGGCGTCCTTCGCGGACGGCTGCAGGGCCTCGACGGTCGAGCCCTGGCCCGCCGGGGCCGCGAGGGAACCGGGGGGCGACCCCGGGGCGGGCTCGAGCGTGTGCGGTGCTTCCGGGCCGGAGCCGGGGTCCGTGCCGGGGAAGACGGGCTCGTGCGGGCGGCCCATGGGCAGCGGCGGGTCGTCGGACGGCACCGGAGGCCCGTCCGGAATCGCCCGCGCCGCCGGGGCGGCCGGGGCGGCGGTCGCGGTCGCGGACGTCGTCACGATGACGGCCGTGGCGGCGAGCAGGGCGCCCGCGCCCAGGGCGAGCAGGCGCGGCACGGGCCGCCGCGGGTCGAGACGCCCGGGTTTTCGCCGGTCCGCGGCGCGGAACGCCCCGGACGGGTCCGGCACGCGGGCATGCGGGTGCGGGTCGTGCGGCAGCCGAGTCATGTGATCCCCCCGATCAGCGATGTGGAGCGCTGCGCCGCCGCATGGGGCGGTGGCGCCGGGGGGCCGCCGGTCACGCCGGGTATGCGGGCGATGACCGGCCGTTGCTCACTAGCGGCCGACGGAGGGATGCCCCACCATCTGATCTTGTAAACGCGGGGACGTGCGGATGATCCGCACGTCCCCGCGACAGATCACGACATACCGAGATGCTTCCGGGCGAAGTCGATTTCGGCCGCCATCTGGGTGATGCGTTCCTCGACGACCAGCGAGCCGTGCCCGGCGTCGTACCGGTACACCTCGTGCGGCAGCCCCAGCTCGGCCAGCCGCGCGAGGTAGTTGTCGATCTGCCGGATCGGGCAGCGCGGGTCGTTCTCCCCGGCGAGGATCAGCACCGGCGCCCTCACCCGCTCCACGTACGTGATCGGGGACGACTCGCGGTACCGGTCCGGGACCTCCGCGGGCGACCCGCCGAACAGCGACCGGTCGAACGCCTGCAGGCCCTCCATCTCGTCCTCGTACGCCGCGACGTAGTCGGCGACCGGGACGCCCGCGACGCCGACGCTCCAGTCGTCCGGCTGCGTGCCGATGCCCAGCAGCGTCAGGAACCCGCCCCACGACCCGCCGGTCAGGACGAGCCGTTCCGGGTCGGCGAGGCCGGACGACACCGCCCAGTCGCGGACGGCCTTGATGTCCTCGAGCTCGGTGAGCCCGACCCGCCCCTCGATCGCGTCCCGCCACCGCGACCCGTAGCCGGTCGAGCCCCGGTAGTTGACGCGGACGACCGCGAACCCGTGGTCGATCCAGGCCGCGGCGGACGGGACGAACGAGTCGTCGTCCTGCGCGGTCGGGCCGCCGTGGACGTCGAACACCGTCGGGTACGGGGCCGCCGAACCGTCGTCCGGCCTGCTGACCAGCGCGTGGATGCGGCCGCCCGGGCCGTCCACCCACGCGTCCTCGACCGGCACCGACGGCGGCGCGGCCGGTCCCGGCGGCGTCAGCACGACCGCCCCGGACGTCGACCGGATCACCGGCGGCTCCGCGGCCGACGACCACGAGAACTCGACCGTCCCGTCCGGCCGGACGTCCGCGCCGCCGATCACGCCGCGCGGCGTGTCGATCCGGGTCAGCTCGTCCGTCCCGAGGTCGTAGCGGTACAGCTCGTCGCGGGCCTCGTGCGAGTGCGACACCAGCAGCGCCGACCCGTCCGGGTACCAGTCCGCGCCGATCTCGCCCGGCAGGTCGAGGACGATCTCGCGCTCGGTGCCCGCGACCGGGTCCCAGATCAGCATCTCGTCGCGGCCCCGCCGCTCGTGGTTCACCAGCAGCCGCGCGTCGCCCGCGACCGGCGCGAACCCGGCGCCGTAGACGCCCTTGCCGGGCCCGTCCCACAGGTCCGCGACCGCCGACCCGTCCGGGCGGACGACGCGCAGCGCCATGTGCCGGCTGTCGCCGTGCTCGCTGTGCCCGATCGCGATCAGCGTCTCGTCCCGCGACAGCGCCGCGACGTGCGCGTCCTCCGCGTGGTGGTACAGCACCTCGGGCTCCGCGCCCGGACGGCACAGGTGGATCGTGTTGCCCGCCTCCGTCGTGCGGCCGACGACCGCGAGGCCGCTCGCGCCCAGGCTCAGGCCGGACGGGTACGCGGGCTCCAGCCCCGGGACGGCCGGGACGCTCTCCGCGCCCTCCCCGGCGTCGAACGCGACGCGCCTCCACACGCCGAACTCGTCGCCGTCGGTGTCGGCGAACCACCACACCCACGTACCGGACGGGTCGACGCCGCCCATCCACGTCCCGTTCGGCCGGTCGGTCACCTGCCGCCGCGCGCCGGTCGCCCGGTCCCACGTGTAGATCTCCCACGTGCCGGTCACGTTCGACCGGTAGACGCTGCGGTCGGGCGCGTCACGCGCCCATCGGGGCAGGCTGATCCGGGCGGCGCGGAACCGCGCCTTCCAGCGCTCTTCGTCGACCATGCACCCCAGTATGGCCGCCCGCGCCGGACGGACGCGCCCGCGCGCGTCCCCGGAAGCGATCAGGTGGCGAGGGGGCCGAGGAGCCGGTCGATCGCCGCCCGCACCTGCCGGTCCATCGCCGCCGCGAAGCCCGCCTCGACGGTGACCTGCGCGCCCGGCCGCAGCCGCGCCAGCGTGTCGGTCAGCTCGCCGAGGTCCTGCTCCTCCAGCCGGCCGACGACGTGCGTCGCGATGAGGTCGACGAACATGGCGGCGAGTCCGTCCATGCTCTCCTGCAGCTCCCGCCCGGCCGACAGCACCGCGTCCAGCGGCACCCCGGCCCGGACGAGCGTCACCGTCGCGTCGAGCTGGCGGCGGCTCCAGTGCGTCACGCGGTCGCCGTCGATCTCGATGATCCCGAGCTCCAGCGCCCGTTCCACCGACGCGGGCCCGACCTCGCCGGGGAACAGCGCGGCCAGCTCGTCCATCGACATGGTCACCGGCACCTCGGTGGACCACGGCGTCGTGACCGCCTTCTCCACGCCGAGCACGGCGCCGATGTCGCGGCCCTGCTCCCACGCCGCGAGCAGCTCCCGGATGCCCTCCAGGGTGTGGCCGCGCTCCAGCAGATTGGCGATCATGCGCAGGCGCGCGAGATGCTCCTCCGAGTACAGCCCGATGCGGCCCTTCCGGCGCGGCGGCGGCAGCAGCCTGCGCTCCTGGTAGTAGCGCAGCGTCCGGACCGGGACGCCCGCGGCCTCCGCGAGCTCCCCGATCCGGTACTCCCGTCCGTCCGGTTCCGTCACGGCCTCATCGCTCACGGCGTCAGCATAGTTCGCGGCGGGACCGGGACCCGCCCGCGCGCCGGAACGCCCGCCGTTCCGGGCACGTCTGAGTGTCGCGCCCGCCGTCCCGGAGGGCTCGAGTTCGCGAAAGGCAAGGATGATGAGCAGAAGAGTCGCCCTGACGATGACCGTGGTGGTCGCGGCGTTCGGCCTGACGGCGTGCGGAGGCGGCGGGGACCGGTGGTGCGAGCACGACGCGACCGACCGGCGGGTGAACGACAGCCACTGCGAGAACAACGAGCCCGGCTACGAGTGGGAGTCGGACGGCGGCTCGAAGGGCAAGAAGAAGAAGCGCCACTGAACCCGCCCGCCGAGCCCGGCGGGCGGGCGCCCCGACGCCGTCAGGGGGCGCGGCGGACGGTCATGACCCGGCGTTGCCGCCGCCGCCTGCGGCGTTCGTTCCCGCCGCGCCGGGGCCCGTCGGGCTCGGTGGCGAGCAGGTCGCGGAGGCCGCGCGGGAGGACGTCCTCACGGCGGTCGGCGAACGGCGAGCGCGTCGGCTTCATGTCCCTCTCCTCTCCCGTCGCGGCCGGTTCACGCCGGGGACGGCTCGCGGGGCGCCGGGGAACGCCCGTAGGCGCGGGTCACCGCGGCGATGGCCCAGCGCATCCGGGCGAGGTAGACGTCCGGGTGATCGCCGGCCTCCTGCGCGATCTCCGCGAGGCAGCCGGCCCGGTCGCCGCCGCAGGCGCCGAGGCGCGCGTCGACGGCCGCGCGCACCTGCGCGGCGGACGGCCGATCGGACTCCTGCAGCGCGGAGCCGTACAGGAGCCGGGCGAGTTCTATGGTGTTCATCGAGGTGAGGATCGACGTATCGGACATCGTTGCCTTCTTCCTGCGGCCGGTCCCGTCTCCGGTCCGCGTCCCTCTACCGCCGATGTCGACTCTGCCCGGTCGGCGGACTCATCGCCATCCGGGAAAACCCCCAAATAAGGATGCGGCTCGCCCGCATGCGCCCCGTGGACGGGGATCGGGGTGATCGGGAGGGCCCGGGGAGTCCTGGCGTGTCGCCGGTCTCGTCAGGGGGCCGGGAGGTCGCCTCGGCGAGTGAGGGACTTGATGTTCCGTGGTGAAAAACGGATGTTGTGCAACCGAGCTTAGCCGCCGTCTGCAAATCCTTTGAGGGTCTATTGGGCGCGTTCCCGCGAAGGACGTTCCCGCAGCGGGAGGGCGAGCGCCTCGCACCACGCGCGGACGGCCGGGTGCCCGCCGCTCCCCCTGCGCGTCGCGGCGAACAGGCGCCGGACGCGCCGCCCGCGCGGCAGCCGCACGACCGGGACGGCCGCGCCGCCGCCCGTCCACACCAGGTCGGGGAGCAGGGCGGCGGCGTGGCCGCGCTCGACGAGCCGCAGGTGCAGCAGCAGGTCGGTCGACTCGTAGCGGACGTCGGGCTCGAACCCGGCGTCCCGGCACAGCCGGGTCGCCCAGCGCCGCGACGCCGTCCCCGCGGGCTCCATCACCCAGGGAAGGCCGGCCGCCGCCGCCAGGGCGCCCTCCCCGGCGGCGGTCTCGCCGGGCAGGGCCAGCCGCATCTCGTCCCGCCCCAGCTCCGCGTACTCGATCCCGTCCGGGCGCGGCATCGGCTCGTCCGGGTACTCCTCGGTGACGGCCACGTCGAAGTCGCGGGCGAGCAGCGCGGGCAGGGCGCTCTCCGGCTCGCACTGCGTGACCTCGACGCGCAGCCCCGGATGGGCCGCGCCGAGCCGGCTGAGCGCGTCCGGGACGAGCGCCAGCGCGGCCGTCTGGAACGCCGCGACGCGCAGCGTCCCGGTGAGTCCCGCCAGCGACGCCGCGAGGTCGGCCTCCGCGCGTTCGAGCCGCTCCAGCACCGCCTCGGTGTGCGCGACGAGGATCTCGGCCTGCGGGGTCAGCCGCACCCGCCGCCCGACCGGTTCGAGCAGCGGCACCCCCGCCTCCCGCTCCAGCACCGACAACTGCTGGGAGATCGACGACGGGCTGTACGACAGGGCCGCGGCGACGGCGGCGAGCGTCCCGCGATGCTTCAGCTCGCGCAGCAGCCGCAGCCGGTGCAGATCCAGCATCGCCCACCCTCGATCGTTCGGTTCCCCTGATGATTATCGCTCGGAAACATGCGCTGGACCGATCGGAGTGCGCTGCGGAAGCCTGACCTCATGACCACGATGACCCGCACGTCCTGGTACGTCCGCCCCCGGGCCGCCGAACGCGATCGCCCGTCCGTCCCGTCCGTCCCGCACGACGCCGTCGCGGCGTTCCACCGGACCCTGCCCGGGTACGCGCCCACCCCGCTGGTCGAACTGCCGCCGCTCGCCGCCGAACTGGGCGTCCGCCGGCTGTTCGTGAAGGACGAGTCGTCCCGGCTCGGCCTGCCCGCGTTCAAGATGCTCGGCGCGTCGTGGGGCGCCTTCCGGGCCGTGTCCGAGCACCACGGGCTCGCCGAGCCGACGCTCGAACGGCTGCGCGAGCGCCTCCGCGGCGAACGTCCCGTCCGGCTCGTGACGGCCACGGAGGGCAACCACGGACGGGCGGTCGCCGCGATGGCGCGGCTGCTCGGCGCGCGCGCCCGCGTCTACGTCCCGCACGGCGTCCACCCCGTGGCCGTCGCGGCGATCGAGGGCGAGGGCGCGTCGGTCACGGAGGTCGCGGGGACCTACGAGGAGGCGGTCCAGCTCGCCGCCGCCGCGTCCGCCCCGGACACCCTGCTCGTTCAGGACACGTCCGTGCCCGGCCACGAGCAGGTACCCCAATGGATCGTGGACGGCTACTCCACCCTCTTCACCGAAATCGACGACGAACTGAGCGTGCGCGGCGTCGAGCCGCCGAGCCTCGTCGCCGTCCCGGTCGGCGTGGGTTCGCTGGCGCAGGCGGCCGTGGCCCACTACCGGGCCGGACGGACGCCGTCCACGCTCCTGACCGTCGAGCCGGACGCGGCGCCCTGCGTCCTCGCGAGCCTCACCGCCGGACGGCCCACGACGATCGAGACCAGCGCGACCATCATGTCCGGGCTGCACTGCGCGGCGCCGTCCGCGCTCGCCTGGCCGCACCTGCGGGACGGCGTGGACGCCGCCGTGTCCGTCTCCGACGGCGCCGCCGCCCGCGCCGCCCGCGACCTCGCGGCGCTCGGCGTCCCCGCCGGGCCCTGCGGCGCCGCGTCCCTGGCGGGCGTCCGCGCCGCGCTCGCCCCCGGCCGCCGCGACGCGCTCCCGGACGGCCACGACCGCACGGTGGTGCTGCTCGCGACGGAGGGGGCCTCCGCGAACCCGGCCCTCGCCGCGGACGCCCCGCACTGACCCCGCCGACAGATCTTCGGAATCGGGGCGAAATCAGGGGGGACAGGCGTTCTACGCGTCGGTAACATGCCACTACTCGCGGGTACGGACAGCCGCCGCGAACCACCGACCCGTGCGGAGGTGACCGATGCAGACCGTCGCGGCACCCGTGACCAACCGCCTCATCGACCGCCTCGACGAGATCGCCGCCGAGGTCGCCGGGGACATCACCGCCCGCGTCCCCGCCTACGCGCACCTGCCCGACACGGTCGTCGCCCGCGCCCTGCGCGACGCCCTCATCGTCTACGCGGGCGCCCACGGCAAGACCGCCGCGCTCGACTGGTTCCGCCGCCTCGGCGCCCGCTCCGCCCGCGCCGGCCAGGACGTCCGGCAACTGGAGTCCGCGCTGCGCACGGGCGCCCGGATCCTCGTCCGCGAGATGGCGGGCGCCGCCGCGCGCCTCTACCCGCCCAACGACGAGTTCGTCGCCGTCATGGAACGCGCCTTCACCGGCGAGGCCGAGATCATCGAGGCCGCGCTCACCGCGCACCGCATCGCGCACGCGGCCGACGGCCGCCCCTGACGCGGAAGGGGCGGCCGCCGGAACCCTCGCCGCGGCCGGGCCGCGCCGTCAACCCTCCCCGAAGCGGTGGACGGCCCGCTCGTTCGGCACGCAGTGCGTCATCTTCAGCCCGCCGACGTCCCGCGGCCCGTTCTTGCCGAGGTTCGCGAGCCGGCGCCGGTCCTCGTCCGTCAGCGTCTGCCCCGGCAGCGGCTCCAGGTGCGCGACGGCGTCCGGCCCGATCCCGAGCCCGTCGCCGACCCGCAGGCCCAGCTCGTCCTCCGCCAGCAGGAAATGCCACACCATCCGCTCCTGGATCGGCCGCTCGCACCGCGACAGCTGCCCCACCAACGTCTCGACCAGCGCGTCGCGTTCCCAGCCCTCCATCAGCAGGTACCGCTGCCCCGCCTGCACGTAGTCGTTCGTCCGCGGGATCCGCTTGCGCGTCACCCGGCCGACGATCTCCGGGCCCTCGTCGTCCGTCGTCGGGTACTGCGCCTCCCGCAGCCCCCCGGTGATCGACGGCTCGTAGTTCACGTGCGGGTTCTCGCCGCCGCCGTCGACGTAGTAGGCCATCTGGCCGTCCCGCTGGTTGGTCCGCACCTTCGCGCCCCTGGCCTGGTTGACCGGAAGCTGCAGATAGTTCGGCCCCACCCGGAACCGTTGCGTGTCGCTGTAGGAGAACGTGCGCCCCACCAGCATCTTGTCGTCCGAGAAATCGAGCCCGTCCACCAGGACGCCCGTCCCGAACGAGATCTGCTCGTTCTCCGCGAAGTTGTCCTTCACGTTCTCGTTCAGCACCATCCGCCCCACCGGCTTCGGCGGGAACTCGTTCTCCGGCCACACCTTCGTGTCGTCCAGCGGATCGAAATCGAGCTCCGGGTGCTCGTGGTCGTCCATCATCTGCACGACGAGCTCCCACTCCGGGAAGTCCCCCCGGTCGATCGCCTCGTGCAGGTCCCGCGTCGCGTGCCCCAGGTCGCTCGCCTGCACGGCGGCGGCGTCCGCCTCCGTCATGCTCCGGACGCCCTGCTTCGGCATCCAGTGGTACTTGACCAGCTTCGTCTGCCCGGCCTGGTTCACCCACTTGTACGTGTTCACGCCGAACCCCTGCATGTGCCGGTAGTCGGCCGGGATCCCGCGCGGGCTGAACAGATTCACGAGCATGTGCATCGACTCGGGCGTCTGCGACATGAAGTCGAAGATCCGGTTCGGCTCCTGCCGGAACGTCACCGGATCGGGCTTCAGCGCGTGGATGACGTCCGGGAACTTGATCGCGTCCCGGATGAAGAACACCGCCAGGTTGTTCCCCACCAGGTCCCAGTTCCCGTCCTCGGTGTAGAACTTGACCGCGAACCCCCGCGGGTCCCGCGCCGTCTCCGCCGAGTCGCGCCCGCCGATGACCGTCGAGAACCGCACCGCCAGCGGCGTCCGCTTCCCCGCCTCCTGGAACAGCTTCGCGCGCGTGTAGTCCGCGATCGGCTCGTCGCCCCACCTGCCGTACGCCTCGAAGTACCCGAACGCCGTCACGCCCCGCGCGTGCACGACCCGCTCCGGCACCCGCTCCCGGTCGAAGTGGCTGATCTTCTCGAGGAACTGGTAGTTCTCCAGCGTCGCCGGACCCCGCGCCCCGACCGTCCGCTGGTTCTGGTTGTCGTACACCGGATGGCCCTGCCGGTTCGTCAGCACCTCTCGCTCGTCGCCCGGCTCCGATCCCCTGCTCGAAACGTCGGTCACGACGCCCCTCTCCTCTCGCTCCGCGACATGCCTCCCGCCGCCCCTACCCGAAGCGGCACAGCGGAAAGTCACGCCCGGTGCGGTTTGAGTAAACGCACCGGCCGCAGGCGACGCCAGGTCGGCGAACGGGCCCGTGCCGCCGCCCCCGGACAGGTTCGCGCCGCGGCCCCGACGCACGGCCGAGCCCTTCGCGATGCACGGGGCGACGACGCCGGTGCACATCGCCGCCTCGGCCGCCCGTCCGCCCATGGAGGCGCAGACCAGGGGATTGTCCAGCGCGGCGCGGAATGACACGCTGATGTGACCGCTTGATACGGCGAACGCAGGATCGAAGATGTACCGTGACGACGCGGTAAGGGCCGCGCTCCGCTACCGGTCGCACCTGCCAGTGGGTATTTCGGCGGTTCTCGCGGCCGCACTGGGAAGCGCCATGACTCCCCTGTACTTCCTCGCCCTACGTTCGGGCGCTCCCTCATTGCTGATCTTGCCCCTTCTGGGCGCCGCTTCGGTCCTCGTCGTGAATCGCTGCATCTCGCGGAACGTGACCCTTTCCGCCGACGGCCGACTTACCGTCACCGGCCTCGGGCGGCGCGTCGACGTGGACGTGCGACACCTCACCGCCGTCCACGTTTCCGCAGCCGCCCGCGCAGGCTTCGCCTTCGCCCAAGTCCGCTGGGACGGCGGAGGCTGCCGGCTCTGGCAGGCCATGGAACGCCTCCCGGAACCGGGATCGAAGAGACGCACCCGCCCGTCCGCGAACGTCAGCGAGGACTTCCGGGACCTGGTGTACCGCCTGAACCTCCTCAACCCCCCAATGACCATCCACGGCATAGACCCCCCGGCCCAGTACCGCCACTTCCGCCCGTAGGCGAACCGGCTCGATACCGCCCGCCCCGTACGTGTCCGCCGTCGCGACCAGCCAGACGTCCGGGCGGGCCCGCACCATGCCGCCGGCGAACGCGCACGAACGGATGGACAGCGCCTGGTTCAGCTCGGCGAGCAGTCCCGGGAGGCCGCTGCCCAGCTCGTCGAGGAGCATCAGCTCCTCCAGCGCCGCGAATGCCCGCTTTCACCGTCTCGGCGGACGCCGACTCGGCCGCCTTCCCGGCGGTGCGCGCCGCGACGTCCGCCGTCCCTCCGCGGACGGACGATCTCCTCGGCGCGGGCGACGCGCTCCCCCGCCACCGCGAGCGCGACCCGCTGGGCGACGCGCCGCCATCGTCTCCTCGGCGTACGCCGTCCGCGCGAACGCGTCCACGTGGTGCATGACGGTCTCGAACGCCACCGCCCCCGCGATCTAGCGGACCTCAGCCCTGGACCTCTCCCGCATGCCCCGAGTATCGGCGGGCGCCCCCGGGAACCCCTCCCGGACGCCGAGGAGCGCGCCCGTCCGGCCACCGGCGTCCAGCCCATATGCCGTGCCGGCGCGGCGAAAACCCGAGAAAGCGGCTGTCCGCTATTCCTTATGGGCTTTTCTTTCTCTATCTCCGGCATCCGCATGCCGCAGCAACTAGCATTGTCGGGCTCTGTCAAGGCGTAGTGATCGAAGGGCGGGCATGGACGCCGCAAACGAGGGTGAGAGCCGCCACCGGATCGACATCATCGACGACGATCCGCTACGCGCCCGCCGGGAGGCGCGTGAACTGCTCAACGATCTCCAGGCGGCCGACGGCGCCGCTGAACTGAATGTTCTACGGGATCGGACCATCGACGAGTCCCGCAAGGGCGGAGTGTCCGCGGACCTCGTCGGCGTGCTCTTCGGCGGCGGGTCGTTCGTCGCCGCCGCGGTGCAGATCTGGCTGGCCAGGGTGCCGCAGCGGACCGTCGTCGTGACCCGTCCGGACGGCGCGACGTTGCGCATCACCGGCCGCGAGGCGAGGGCCGATGACGAACGCGTCGAGCGATTCCTCCGCGGCGACGACACCGGTACCGACGGGGCGGCATGATCAGCAACGATCGTTACGCAATGCTCATCGGGGTATCCGCCTACGACAGCGAGAAGTATCCCGATCTTCCTGCGGTCCGGGCCGATCTGCACTACATGCAGGCGGTGCTGGAGAACACCCAGATCGGGATGTACAACGACTGCGAGGTGGTGGCCGAGCCGACGCGCCTCGAGATGTTGCACGCCGTCGAGACCTACCTGGAGGAACGGCGGCAGAGCGAGACGGCGCTGCTCTACTTCAGCGGCCACGGGGAGTTCTGCGAGCAGGACAACCAGCTCTACTTCCTCACCCGCGACACCGACCCGGACGATCTCCCTGGTACCGCCGTGCCCGCGCAGTTCCTGGAACGGATGCTGCAATCCTGCCGCGCCGCGTCCAAGCTGGTGCTGCTGGATTGCTGCTCCAGCGGTTCCGTGGTCCAGGGCTGGACGGCGAAGGGCGGCGGCACCCCGGGCGCCGGAGAGCATCCGGGACGCAGCACCCTGCTGCACCCGACGGGCGTCTACTTCATCACCGCATCCGACGCACTGCAGGCCGCGTCGGCGATGGCGCCGCCCGGCTCCACGCTGGGCACGTCCCGGTTCACCGGAGAGATCGTGGAAGGCCTGCGCAACGGGCGGATCACCAACGGCGCCTGGGTCACGCCGGACCACCTGTTCGACTACCTGACCGACCAGATGACGCGGAGCGGAGTACCCGAGGAGCAGCGTCCGACCCGGTCGATCATCCGGGCCACCCGCTCCCTCCCCTTCGCCCGTTCCGTCGCCCGCACCGTGCACCTGCCCACGCCGCCCGGCGACCGGGGAGCTCACCGAGACACGCCTGCGTTGCGAAAAGCCCGTGAGTCGGCCGCGCGGGAGCCGCGCGGGGACGCCACAGAGTGGCAGCGGCTTCTCCGCTACTACGCCGATTGCCTCAGCACCCAGACGTCCTCAGGAATGACGCCGGACCGCGTAGAGGGACGGAACCGGGAGTACTTCCTGGTGGGAGAAGGCGCGGAGACGATCCAGTCGGGGCTCGGGTCGAGCCTGCCCGTCCCGTCCGCCCTACCAGGCGCCGGAGAAGGCCGAGGGGGCGCAGAGCAGTACGAGTACTGGTACGGCTACCCGGCGCTGACCCTTCCGCCGTCCGGTGCGGGCCGGAAAATGTCGGCGGCGCCTCTGCTCCTCCAGCAACTCGAGCTCACGCCGGACGAGTCGGGGCGCGCGGTACTTCGCCCGACAGGTGTGCCGTCGGTGCACGCGGGCGTCGTCAAGGAACTCCTGACCGACGCGGAAGCCGCCGACGTCATCGCGAGCTGGCAGCCCACCTGGCAGGAGGGCAACGAGAACCAGATGATCCACGCGGTGCGGGAACTGCTGAACACGCTGGGGATGCGCGAGCTGGAGCCGTTGGTCCCCTCGGCCCTGAGCGGGCAGTCGTTCGCGAAGACCCTCCGGCCCGGCGCGCACAACGCCGCCATGGTGCTGGTGCGTTCGGGCAAGGCCATGTCGGCGACCGTCGGCCTGGAGGAGAACCTGCTCGCCATCTCCGCCCGCGCCGGCGAGATCCCCGGCACCGCACTCGGTGCCCTCCTGGCCGGCGACTCGGCGGCCCCGGAGGAAGCGGAGCCGCGATGGCCGGTCGTCGCGGCGGGGCCGTGCAACGAGAGCCAGGAGCAGGTCGTCGCGTCCGCGATGACCCGTCCGCTGACCGTGGCGACGGGACCGCCCGGGACGGGTAAGAGCGAGGTCGTGACCTCCGTGGTCACGACCTGCGTGGCGGCCGGGCAGACCGTCCTGGTGGCGTCCACCAACAACGAGGCGGTGGACGTCGTCGCCGAGCGGTGCGACGCGATCTCCCCCGGGCTGCTTCTGCGAACCGGCAACGTGGAGGCGCTGAAAGAGGAGGCCGCAAAGATCGAACGGCTGCTCCACCAGGGAGTGCCCCGCCCGCGACGCGCCTCCTCCACCGTGTCCGGGGAACTACGCGACGTGCATGCACGGGCGGCCGCGGAACGGGCCGAGGCCGAAGCGTTCGTAGCCGAGGAGGAGCGGCTGCGCGACTTCCTCGAGGAGCGGGAGGCCAGAGCTGCTTCGCTGGACCTTCCGGTGGAGTCGCTCACCCGTGCGTGGGCCGGCCGGACGGCCCCGCTCGTCCGCTGGGAGACCCGGGCGCGCAAGGCCGCGGCGGCTCGCAGATGGTTCCCCCGGCTGCGCCGCGCGCGAGCACTGAACGCGCTGGTCGCAACGGCTTCCCAGGAAGCCGGGGCGTGGCCGGCCTGGGTCGCGGAACGTCCGGTGCCGCCGGCGCGGCTGGCCGAGCTGGCCGACGCGATGTCCGCGGAGCGCAACCTGCGGGAGCTTCTGCCGCGCCATCTCAGCCGAGACGAACAACGGCTGCGGCTCTCACGACTGGAAACGAAGACCCGGCTGTCGGATCTGTCGGAAGAGCTCTCGCAGGCGGCAGCGGCCGAGTCGGTGGCCCGCGCCCGCACGCTGCTGACCGACCGGCTTCAGGCGCTCCGCGACCGCCGGGGCTTCCGGCGGTCCCAACAGAACCTGATGCGCGAGATCAGGGGCTGGGCCACCAGCACGCACTCGGTTCGCCGACTCGAACTGGCCCCGAAGATGTTCGACCTGGTGGTGATCGACGAGGCGAGCCAGTGCTCGGTCGCCGCGGTGCTGCCGCTCCTCTTCCGGGCACGACGGGCATTGATCATCGGTGATCCGATGCAGCTCGGCCACATCGGGATATCACCTCAGCAGGAACGGCAGGTCCGGAAACGCGCCGGGCTCAGCGCGGCCCAACTCGAAGACCGGCGGCTCGCCTTCCACGTGCATTCGTCGTATCACGCGGCGGCGCGGCGGGTGGAGTCGACGTTCCTGCTGGATGAGCACTACCGGTGCCACCCGGAGATCGCCGACGTCGTGAACGGCCACTGCTACGCGGGCCGGTTGAGAGTACTGACCGATGTGCGTCGGCACGTCCCCGCGGTGAACCCGTCGCGGCCCACCGAATCCGCTCCCGTACTTGGCTGGGTGGACGTTCCAGAGGGCGCGTCGATGCGAGGAACCGGCGAACGGTCCTGGCGGAACCGCGCCGAGGCCGACGCCGTGCGCGTCACGGTGGAGTCACTGCTCGACCGGCTGCCGGAGAACGCAACGGTGGGAGTGGTGACGCCCTTCCGCGCGCAGAAAGAAGAGCTGGAGCGGACCCTGCGGCACGAGCGAGTGCGGGTCGGTACCGTCCACACGTTCCAAGGGGGCCAGCGTGACGTGATGGTCCTCAGCCCGGTCGCGGCGCACAACACCCCGGCGGGGACGGCCCGCTGGGTGGCGAGCCAGGTGAACCTGTGGAACGTCGCCATCACCCGCGCGAAGTCACAACTGATCACGGTGGGCTGCCACGCCTTCTGGTGGCGGCAGGAAGGGCTGCCCGCCCTGCTCGCGGAACGCTCGGTCCCGCTCGGCGAACCGGCGGGACCGTCCCCGGCCACCCCTCTGCTCGACCAGCACCGGGACTTCCGACGCCAAGACCTCGCCGACCGGCTCCAGCGATATCTAGGGTCGGCGTGCGGCGTCACGGACCTGGAGCGCGACGCACTGGTCGGTGGGCACCGAGCGGATCTGCTCTACACGGTGGACGGAGAGAACGTCGCCGTCCTCATCGACCCGGGCCCCGCACCGGGCCAGGACCGAGCGCGGCATCTGCGTCTGAACCACGCGCAGAGCGATCTGCTGACCGGCTTGCCTTCCGGAGGCATGGGCGCGAAAGAAGGCCCCGTCAAACGCACGCTGCGGATCCCCGCATGGAAAGTCCTGGCAGGCGACGAGCATCTCCACGAGCTGCTGCCGTGACCAGCCCGGCCCGGCGGCCACAACCCGTCCGCCGGGCCGGCATCCCATACCGCAACGCGTCCATGAAGTCGGCGACATCGCAGACGAATCGCGGCCAAAAAGATCTCAAGGCCGGTCTCCTAAGCGGAGATCCGGCCTCGATCTGGCGGTTCTGTCGGGGTGGCGGGATTTGAACCCACGACCTCTTCGTCCCGAACCCCAAATCATGGCTATTTAGGGGTCGTGCATGTAAAGACGATTCGCGTTAAAATCCCAGGTGGACGGCGGGTTCCGGTGCCAATCGCTCACGGACAAGGATGGCCGGTTCGCCACCGTCCACGGACAAATCACGGACGGATGATCATGGGGAGATCGCCTCGTGGGATACGCGAAGAAGCGCAAAGGCAACAACGGAAAGTACCGCTACACGGCCTGCTATGTCGACATCAAGGGCCGCCTGCGGTCAGCCGGGACATATTCCAACAAAAGGGAAGCCGACAAGGCATGGCAGCGAGCGGAGGTAGAGGTCTCCAGAGGCCGAACCGGCGACCCGGGCCGCGGAAAGCAGCGGTTCAAGGACTACGTCGAGCTGGTCTGGCTCCCGAACCACCAGGTCGAGGCCACCACCCGTGAGAGCTACACGTACGCGATCTACAGGAACATCATGCCGACGTTCGGCTCGATGCGGATGATCGACATCCTCCCCGAGCACGTCCGCGCGTGGATCACGGCCCTCAAGAACCAGGGCATGAAGCCCGTGAACATCCGCTACAACAAGATCGTCCTCAGCGCCGTCTTCACCACGGCGATGGACGACCAGGTCACCTTCATCCACCCCTGCCGCGGCGTCCGCACGCCCCCGGTCGTCCGCAAGCCCCTAGAGATCATCACGCCGGAGCAGTTCGACGACGTCTACAACGCCCTCCCGAAGGCACCTTCCGCCTCCTCGCCGAAACCGAGATCGAGAGCGGCCTCCGCTGGGGCGAACTCAGCGAGCTGCGCGTGAAGGACGTCAACCTCCGGACCCGCATCCTCACGGTCAGCCGCACCGTCGTCGAGCTGAACCCGAAGTTCCACCCGGAGGGGCGCCACTTCCTCGTCAAGGACTACCCGAAGGACAAGGAGTTCCGCCGCTTCAAGCTCAGCACCCAGATCATCGAGAAGCTCGAAGACCACATCCGGGCCGCCAACCTGACCCAGGACGACCTCCTCTTCCAGATGCCACCCCAGGACAAGCCCCGAGCCCGCATCACCGAGATCCCAGACCCAGAGACACTCGGCCGCACGGAACCGAACGAGAAGGGCCGCACCTACAACCACGGCACTCTCAGCGGGTACACCGCCGGCCGCTGCCGCTGCGACTACTGCCGAGGAGCCTTCGCCCTCTACCGAGCCGCCCGCCGCGCGAAGGGCAAGGACAACCCCCGCCCCCGCCGTGTCCGCGAGACCGACGGCCACATCCCCAACGACTGGTTCCGCCGCAGAATCTGGTACCCCGCCCTGGCCGCCGCCGGCCTCAACTTCAGACCCACCATGCGCGACCTACGCCACGCCCACGCCTCCTGGCTCCTCAACGGCGGCGCTGACCTCCAGGTAGTAAAGGAGCGCCTAACCAGGGTTATTGGGTGATGGCGGTCGGGTAAGTCGACGGACCGTCGGTGTGGGCGTATGCCGGTGGTATGGCCAGATACCCCCAGGGCG